>JAILQA010000153.1 GCA_024699205.1 Treponema sp.
AATGTTGATTTTGGTTCCGTTGTCTGGTGGAAAAGTCCTCTTTTACAAAAATGTGCAGAATATTTTCTCAAAAAGGCAAGTTCTGAAGATTTACTGCTTTACAAGACTTTTTGTAAGGATAAAGCTTCCTGGCTTGAAAAATATGCTTTGTTTATGAGTATAAAAAATGAATACGATAAAAAGGCAGCTGAGGAACATGCTCCTTCTTCAATGTGGAATCTTTACTGGCCAAAAGAACTGGCTGCTTGCGAAAAAACAGCCCTTACAGAATGGAAAAAAGCTCATAAAACAGAAATTGAAATCATAAAGGTAATTCAATTTTTCTTTGATTTTCAGTGGAATGAATTAAAAAAATATGCAAACGATAGAGGCATCAGTATTATCGGGGATATTCCAATTTTT
This sequence comes from Treponema sp., assembly GCA_024699205.1. Lineage (GTDB taxonomy): Bacteria > Spirochaetota > Spirochaetia > Treponematales > Treponemataceae > Treponema_D. Next base: position 403 of record JAILQA010000153.1, read on the forward strand.
GTTGCGCCCGATAGTGCAGATGTCTGGGCAAATCAGGCTTGTTTTAAATTGGACCAAAACGGACTTCCAGAGGCGGTTGCAGGTGTTCCTCCTGATTATTTTTGCGAAGACGGTCAGCTTTGGGGAAATCCTCTGTATGATTGGGATGCGATGAAAAAAAGCGGCTACTCCTGGTGGATTGACCGAATTAAAAGGGTTCTTGAACTTACAGATATTCTTAGAATAGATCATTTCAGGGGATTTGAAGCCTACTGGTCGGTTCCTTTTGGTGAAAAAACTGCAAAAAAGGGGCAGTGGATAAAAGGACCCGGTTATGATTTGTTTAAGACAATCAGCAAAAAGCTTGGAGATATTCCTGTAATTGCAGAAGATTTGGGAGTAATTACAGATGAAGTTAAAAAGCTCCGGGATGAGTGTAAGTTTCCTGGTATGAAGGTACTTCAATTTGCCTTTAGTTCAGATCAGATTGAAAATGAAGGTTATATAAATTATTTTCTTCCTCATGAGTTTGAAAATAATGAATGCGTTGTTTATACAGGCACACACGATAATGATACTCTTCAGGGCTGGCTTGAAAAGTGCGATGAAAAGCTTTTGACTTATGTTGCTCAGTATTTTTGTGCTGAAAAAATCGATTACGAAAAAGCAAAGAAAATGGTTTCTTCAGGCGTTTTACGTAAAAAAATGATAACTTCGGCTCTTGCTTCTTCTGCAGTTCTTGCAGTGATTCCAATGCAGGATATTATTGGAATTGATAATCAGGGAAGAATGAATACACCTTCTACAACCGGAAGCAACTGGTCCTGGCGTATGAAAAAGACTGACCTGAAAAAGAATGCAGCTGAGTATCTTGCCTTTACTTCTGACTTGTACGGACGAAACCTATAAAAAGTTCAATCTTATTAGTGAGAAGTCCATTCTATGGCCATTTGTCGTAATTCGGCAGATGAGCCACAGTGAAGTTTGATTTTTATGTTTTCCTTGTGAGTATCAATTGTTTTGATGCTCAGATTTAGTTTATTTGCAATATCTACAGTACCAAGTCCTTTTCCAATTAGTGTAAAAATTTGGAGCTGGCGGTCAGAAAGCAGAGAAATCAAATCGAATGGTTCTTCGCTGTCCTTGCTCTTGTCGTTTTTGGAAAGTTCTTTTATGCGTTTTTTTTCGTTTTCGCTCAGATAGATTTCGTTATTCATTACGGTTTGAATTGCGTTGATAACCTGATTTTCTGCTTCGGCTTTCATTATGTAGCCTTTTGCACCTGCTTTAAGCGCTCGTTCGGCGTAGAAACGCTCGTCATGCATGGAAAGTACAAGAACCTTTGTTTTTGGCTGGATTACAAGAATATCTTTTATTAATTCAAGACCATCTTCCTGCCCTAAGTTTAAATCTACAATAGCCAGATTTGGTTTTAATTCATCAACCATAGAAACTGCTTCAAGCCTGTTCTTTGCCATGCCTATAACTTTATAAATTTTCTGCGTCTCTATTAATTGTGAAAGACCGCGACTAAAAAGAGGATGATCATCAATAATAATTACTGTATATTCCATGCTTCTATAATATCACAAATTTTAAAATAAGAGTATAATAATCTTATGAGAATTGGCTTAGTTTTAAATATCCTTGATGAAGAATATCAAATTTCGGTTTACAGCGGTGTAAAAAAGAAAATTCTTGAAAATGGAATGGAACTGGTTTGTGTTCAGCAGGAAGACAGTAATTTTACAACAGGAACTTTCCTTGAGCATTTTCCAAAATCAAAGCTTTTTAATCTGGACGGAATAATTCTTTTAACTTCAGTTGTTGCCGACAACGTACAGCTTATGAACGAAAAGGATGTTCGCAAGGTTCTTGGAAAAATCCCAATTGTTTCAATAGGTCAACAAATTCAGAAAATTCCATCGGTACTGGTAACCACAAATGATTCTTTAAATCATCTGGTTGAACATCTTGTTGTTGAGCACGGATACAAAAACTTTTTCTATATAAGCGGTTCTCAAAATCATCAGGATGCAATCATCAGGGAAAAGAAATTTATCAGCATAATCAACGAATATAAAGAAAAAATTCCCGAACTGGATTATGTTGTCAAAAAAGGTTTATTCACGGAAAATTCTGCAATCAATATTATGAAGGAATATTATGAATCCCCTGATTTTAAAGAGCCGGATTGTATTGTATGTGCAAATGATAATATGGCAATTGGCGTTTATAAATTTTTCAAAATTCATAAAGGGGATAAAAACGTTAAAAAATGTGCAGTAACTGGTTTTGATAATATTCCTCAGAGTCAGTTTGTCGTTCCTCCTCTAACAACCATAAGTCAGCCACTTGAAGAATTAGGTGAAAAATCAATTGAGCTTATGCTTTCACTCTTAAAAGGAGAAAAAGTTGATGAGG
>JAILQA010000232.1 GCA_024699205.1 Treponema sp.
CATTTCCATTAAAATAAACTGCTCCATTTGTTGGCGCATAAACCCCTGTAACAACATTAAAGGCTGTAGTTTTTCCAGCCCCATTCGGTCCAATTAAAGAAACAATTTCGCCCTTATTTACTTCCAGAGAAAGATTATTTACAGCTACAACACCACCAAACTGCATTGTAACATTTTCTATTTTTAATACATTTTCTGCCATAATCACAACCTTTTACTTATCAGCGCCTGTACCGTTTTCTGTGGCAACCGTTACCTTCTTCTTTTTGGAAAACAGTTTTTTAAACCGCGCGACTATTCCGCTCAAACTGAACTCTTTTTCACCCATAATTCCTTTCTGATAAAAAAGAACGATACACATAATTACAATTGAAAAAACAACCTTTCTAAAACCAGGACGCAAAATCTGAACAGAAGTAAAGTTCAAGTTTGCATTATCAAGGAAGCGCAGCCACCATTCAGAACAGGCAATAAAAAGGAAAGAAGAAATACAGCTGCCAGTAACAGAGCCGATTCCACCAATTACAACAATCAAAAGAATCTCGTAAGTCATTGCTGATTTAAACTGACTTGCCTGAATTGTTGTCTGGAACATAGCAAGCAGGGCACCAGAGATTCCCGCAAAAAAAGAAGAGATTGTAAAGGCAAGTCTTTTATGATGGGCAAGATTTATTCCCATTGCTTCGGCTGCAACTTCATCATCACGAATAGCCTTAAAAGCCCGTCCGTAAGTAGAATTGATAAGCAGTACTATCAAAGCAATACAAATACCGCTCACTGCAAAATAAAAGGTAACAGACTTAAAATAAGGATATTTTCGCAGAAGATTAGAACCATTTGTAATCATACCGATTTTATCCCATTGGAAAATGGCACGGATAATTTCTGCAAAACCAAGAGTTGCAATTGCAAGATAATCAGACTTTAGCTGCAATACCGGAAGTCCAATTAAATATGCAAAAAGAGCAGCAACAAGCCCCGCAAGAATCATTGCAACAAGAACCGGCATTGTAAACTGAATCAGACCGCCGTCGTAATATTGATAAACCTGTGCCCTGAGCTCTACCGGAATAGTAAAAATTGCATAAGTATATGCTCCCAAAAGCATAAATCCAGCCTGACCAAGACTAAAAAGCCCCGTAAATCCGTTCAATAAGTTCATGGAAACTGCAACTAAAGCATAAATTGCACCTTTTTTAAGAACCGTAAAAAGAATTGAAGTTCTCGGAATTGTATTTTCTAGAATTACCAGAAGCACAAAAAGCAGGGCCAGAAGACCAAAGCTTATAAGCAAATCCCGTCTTTTCTTTTTATTTTCAAGCATATTGTTTTCAAGCGTATTTCCCATTTTAATCTCCCGTCCTTATACCTTATCCGTAACTTTTTCGCCAAAAATACCCGTAGGCATAAACATAAGAACAACAATCAAAAGAACAAAAGTAAAGGCATCACTAAAGGTAGTCCAGCCCAGCCCCTTGATGATATTTTCGCAGATACCGATGATAAAAGCTCCTATTACCGCGCCCGGTATGGAACCAATTCCTCCAAATACAGCGGCAACAAAGGCCTTCAAACCTGGCATACCTCCAACTGTAGGCGTTACTCCAGGATAATTAGAGAAGAAGAGAATTGAACCAACAGCAGCCAGAAAGGAACCGATTACAAAGGTCATTGAAATTACTGAATCTATTTTTATTCCCATAAGCTGGGCTGTCTCAAAATCCTTGGAAACGGCACGCATTGCCATTCCAATTTTTGTGTGATTTATAAGAAGCACCAGAGCTACAACAAGAACTATAGTCAAAATTGGTGTAATTACAGTAACACGTTTGGTTATTGCACCCCAGATAGTTACGGAATCACTTATCCAAGGAATCTTTGGATAAGTTTTTAAAAGTCCGCCCGTAATGTACAAAGCAAGATTCTGAATCAGATAGGACATACCAATTGCAGAAATCATAATTGACATTCTTGGAGCAGTACGTAAAGGCTTATATGCAATTCGTTCTACAGAAAAACCAAGCAGAACGGTCAAAATTATTGTCAAAGGAATAGAAATCCAAAGCGGCATAACAGTGTAAGAATAAATCATTATAAGACCGGCAGCCATAAAAACATCACCATGTGCAAAATTGATAAGGCGCAATATACCGTAAACCATTGTGTACCCTATTGCTATAAGTGCATATTGTCCGCCTGTAGAAATGCCGGCAAGAATATAAGGTAAGTTTGTCTGAAAAAAACTCATTTTTATTT
>JAILQA010000233.1 GCA_024699205.1 Treponema sp.
GTGAATTAAAAGGGACTTATACAAGCACATTCAATCCTAAAAAATCAGATAAACTTCCAGGTTCTATTAATTTTGTGACACAAAACTTTGGTACTTCTACAAACAGATGGATTTTTGCCGGCTGGTACATGTTAAACGATAATGGCACAGAAGAAAAACTTGAATCTACTCCGCTGGATGTAAATGAAGATATAACTTTGTATGCAAAATGGGATTTGCCTTATACTTATTATTCACTGATGGAATCTAACGAAAATGATGGCCAATATTATGCTCTGGATTCTGGAACTAACAGTTATCTTGAATTTAACAGTATTATTGAATCTTCTGAATTTGAACCTTTTGTTGCACAGATAATTGCTAAACATAAAGAAGCTGATGAAGAAAAACTTGGAGAAGGTTTTATTGAAGTTGAAAACGGTGAATATTTCTCTATGAATGGTATCCTTTCTGTAAATAAAAAATACGACAGAAAGGCTGTCAAAAATACTTATATCTGTACAGCTGATGATGAGCATACTCAGACGATTGAAAAAGAAGGCAAATACGGTTGTGAGATAGATTTTTCTTCAGATGACATGCCGGTTTATCCTGGCTTTGAGTTTGAAAAATGGCAGAATAAGGATGGAGAGGATGTGGAATCTTTGCCACTTCTTTATGATACTGTTGATTCAGAATTCCATGCTGTTTATAAAGACGTCCGCTCAACTTCGTCAGGTAACATTATCGTAAATGATGGACTTTTGAATTTAAGCATTGAACAGCCTGATATTTTATATATGAATCTCGCTTCTATTACTCTTAATGCACAGACTAAACTTGACGGAACTGACCTTTCACTTTCTGATGATGTTGAATGGAGCGTTCAGATTCGTTATGGCGGTGTTGATATTAATGCTTATGGAACAGAATATTATGAACTGCTCCAGACCGAAGTAGAGATTGATGACGGAAATGGCGAAACAGGTGCGACTACCGGTACAAAAACAGCTGTTTCACTTAAGAACAGGTTGGAAATCGCTGGCACTTATCAGCTTTTTGTCGCGGCGACTTATGAAAATGTAACCAGCAGCGCAATCTTTAACCTGAATGTACAAGAAAACGAATACTACGAACATTCAGTTACTGAATCGAATATTTCTACAGTTCTTACAGCAGAAATGAAAGACCTTATTGCTCCTGCAATTGTTGTTCTCAAAGGCGAATTGCCATCTGATAATGAAACTTTATATAGCGGAATCTGTTCTGCACTGAACGAGGCAAGCAATATGATTGATATTGATATGTCTCAGGTAAGCGGAATTACTTCAATTGGAACAGGTGAGAATTATGAGTTTAGAAGCAATAATATTCAATCTCTGATACTCCCGCCTTCTGTTGAAACAATCGGCGAAAAGGCATTTAATTCGAGTGGACTTAAAGAAATAACAATTCCTGCAACTGTTACAGAAGTTGCTTCTAGAAATTTCTCTCGATGTCGTAGTCTTGAGCAGTTTGTTATTTCTGGAGAACCGGCAGAAGGCCAGGTTTATGTTTATTCTACTGCAAAAGATGGTGGAATGCTCATACAAAATGTATTTAATGATTCCGCTGAATTGGAATCTTGCGTTCTTGTTGCTGGTGCAAAAGCTGTTGTACCTGCAACTCTTGATTTCAGTGATTCTGATTTGAGCGTAATTACACAAATCGGAGATTATGCATTCTATGAGAATTCTAAACTTGAAAGTATAGAAAGTTTTGGAAAGGTAACGAAAATCGGTGAATCTGCTTTCTATGGCTGTGGTGCTCTTTCCAGCGTAGCTGAGGTTAAAGCTCCAATAACATCTATTGGTTATGAAGCGTTCGCTTCTTGTTATGATTTACAAAGCTTCTGCCTTGGCAGTGACAGCATTACAATTGGCAATGCAGATGGAAATAATAGTTATTCTTCTGTATATACAAAAGAATTGATTTTTAATTTTGATATTATTTCTATTGCTAACGAAAATCTTGGTGATACAGTTAATTATGACAATGTAAAGAACAATATTATTCCAAGAATACAAGGTGTAGAAAGCGTTGTATTTAAGGGGAAAGTTCAAATGCCTGATTTGGAATATAGTACTCCTCCATCTTCCATCCCTTCTGATTCATTCTTATATAATTACCGTAACGATCTCAAGAGCATTACTTTTGATGATCAAAATAACGGTGCACTTTCTATTATTGGTGACTATCAGCTTAATCATTATACAAAACTGGAAACTGTTAATAACAGCGGAAAGATTGGTCGTATAGGTAAATGGGCCCTTGCATATACAAAAATCGCTGAAATCAATCTTGATGGTATTATGTCGATAGACGAAAATGCATTCGGCGGTTGTTCTGATCTTGCTGAATTCTCTATTGATGAAGACAGTGGTTCTCATTATTCCGTTGCCATGAATAATAAGGCTCTTATATATACAACTGGTGATGGTGGTGGTAGTGTTAATCGCCTCATCCGTTGTCTCCCAGCTTCCGGTATTACGACTTTGGATTTCTCTTCTGGTGAATTGAGTGGAATAAAACAAATTGGTGCTTATGCTTTTGACGGATGTACAAGTCTTACTCAAATTACAGACTGGGGTGGAATAGAAGAAATTCATGATTATGCATTCAACGGCTGTACGGAGCTTGCTTCTATTCCTGCATTAGGAAATTCATCAACAGAATCTGAAATGACTTTGTCTGAAAATGTCTTTAAGGGATGTAGTAAACTCAATGAAATAACAATTGGTGGTACTAATGTAAGTCTTAATGATACATTTAAGCAAAGTTCTACGTATAGTGTAATTTTTGATTTTGCTATCAATTCAACTAACATTAATGATGTTAGAAATGATATTATTGCGGGTCTCTATCCTTATATTTCAAAAGTTACATTCAATAAAACAGTAAACTTGCCGGATGTAACATACTTTGAAGATGAATCACTCTTTGATGACAGCGGAGACATGATTGCTCCTCCATCATCAACACAAATGAAGCAAAGTGATGCTTTATTCGCAAGGTTTGCAGATACCGCTACATTTGGTACAGTTATCTTTAATGGTGAGGGCAGTACTATTGGTGATTATCAGTTCTGTAGTTTTGAAAATGCACTTGGTCAAACTACATATCAATATGGAGAGAGAGAGGTAAAATTGAACCGTAATGTTACAACAATCGGAAAATATGCATTCTATGGTTGTGCAAAACTTGATGCAATTGACCTCACCGGCGTAGAAGTAATTTACGATCATGCATTTGAAAATACAGGACTTGGCGGTACAACTGTTGAAATCCCTGCTTCAGTTTATGCAATTGGAAATTGTGCGTTTAGGAATGAAACTCAGGTTGACTTCGATTTTGAAAATCCTATTACAATAGAAGAGGAAGCTGGTTCTTTCTGGGAGAATTTCTACAAATTCAGTAATTATAGTGAGTGGAAGTCTTTTGTAAGTGAAAAACCAAGAAGCATTGGTCAGTCAGATAGTATTGAATTGATTTGGGAAGAAATATCTCCTCAGGAACACTCTGGTGTACTTGATTACATTAAACAAGTAATCGCACCGACTAGTGAACCAGCTTCTGTAGGATATATTATAAGCTTTACCTGTGTGCCACATAACTAAGCCGGGAGGAACTTATGAAAATGAATAATCGAATGAACATAAAAAATATAATTAAGATTTTTGGAATAGTTGTTTCTGTAGTTTGTGTTCTTGGTTGTGCAGATCTTAACAAGGGGAAAGAACAAATCGAGAATGAAGGCTCATACCTTCTAACCGGTAAAATCTCTCTCCCAGCTGAATCAGGGGCAGTTCCATCTTTGTTGAATGCGGTTATAAACAATGCCGGCAATTCAACTGGGGATAGTTCAGCAAGAACAGCAACAAGTTCATTCACCCAAGGTTTTAATTCTTTCAAAGGTGATTTTACTGTAACTGCGACTCACACTATACCTGAAACTGGGGAATTAGTTACAAAAACTTGTACTGTAGAAACTTCAGATGACGGTGAAATGACTTATTCTATTCAGCTGCCTTATACAGGCGAGTGGACGCTGGAAGCAGTTCTCTGGGGTCATATTGATAATTCTACCACAGAATCCATCAGATTCCTGACTGGCTCAGCAACAATACAGATAGAAGAGGAAAAAAGTACACTGAGCAAGGATATAATCGTTAATCCTGCTTTTGCTTCAAATACAAGCGGAAAAATCAGCCTTGATATACGTGATGAAACTACAGACTCAAAACTTTATGAAATAAAGGTATACGAGCTACCCAATGAAGATGAAGAGGATTATATTCTTGATGTAACCTATACTGATGAAGAAGATGCAATTGTCATTGAAACTAGTGCAGGTTCACACACATATAATATCTGTTTTTTCGATTCAGAAGGAAATAAATTATATTCCTGTCTTGAGTCTATGGTTGTATACAGCGGTTTTGTGACTGATACCTGGTATGGAAGAGCTCCTCATTTCGAACTGGAAAGCGGAAAGTGTATTTTTGTCCTGACAGATGAACTGCTTGAATATCAAGTAAACCGTGGTAATTTGTCCATAATTACTACAGAAGATGGGCTTGATACACCTTATGTTTTGTGGAGTTCTACAACATACGAAGGTTTTAATGACGCTGGAACTTCTGAAAAAGAAGGTTTGCAAATTGTAAGTCGTATTGATGAAAACACAACAATTGATAATCCTATCCGAAATCTGGAAGCCAGAACCCCTAATTTCTGTTTTGGTGATGATGGATACGTTTATTTCTTAGAAAATAATTGTATTAAAGTTTGCAAGGAATCTTTTTCTGGCTATATACTAAAAGAAACAATAAGCTTTGCAAGTATAGATTCGACTTTAAGTGGTAGTAATTTCTCCATAAGTAGTAACGGTGGTCCTGCATATTACAATAATTCTTTATACTTCTATCTCAGTATTGATGATTCTAGCACCTATTCTACAACAGAATATTTATGTAAAATCGATTTGGAACAAAGAACAATGAGCCGTATTGACTCGAAGTTTACATACAATGGAAGTAATTATTCTTTAAGCGGTTGCCTTGCAGTTGATTGTACAGATGATAATTGGACTCTCTATTCTAAAGCTGATTCTGAAAGTTATGGTGGTACGGGACTCCTTGTAAAAATGCCATTTACACTAACTGATACTGGTATTACATTGGCTTTATCTGCTGCAGCCACTGATCCAGATGCTCCTGTAATGGAATGTTTCGAATTATCTGAAACTAACTTTGGTGTAAATAAAAAATTGAATGTTTCTGATTTGCAGATTAAAGATAACGTTTTGTACGTGCTTACCAATTATTATGCAAAAGCCGACTCGTGGGACAATACTCCTAGTATAAGTGCAGGCGGTATTCTTCGATTCAAGCTTGATGAAATTGATCAAACAGGATTTGTACCTTCTGATTGGTCGGACGGAGTTCGTATTCTTGGACTTTATACAGAAGGTTCTGGCAATACATTAGAAGTAGCCCAGCCACCTCTTAATCAAGCTGAAGCTTATTTCTACGGTCCTCAAAGGTTTGTTGCTATAAAACCAAAGGAGCTTGTTATTGCAGATGATGGTGCCTATATCTATTCTGATACAATCGCATCTAAGAACCGTGTAGTAAAAGTTAATTTGGAAGAAGAGTCTTTGGGCGAAATGTCTGTAACAGATGTTAATGTTACTTATACAAAATCACTTACTGACTGTGGTGGAGTATATCTTGAATAAATGAAGGTAAAACCTGTAATTTCCATCTGCATTCCTGTCTATAATTCTGAGTGCTTCTTGAAACGTTGTCTGCTTTCGGCGATTACTCAGGATTTTGATTCATTCGAAATTGTGATTGTAAATGATGGCAGTCCGGGCAAAGATGAAGAAGGGCAGGATTGCAGGAAGATTGTTAAGCTTGTTCAAAAAGAAGGTAAAAAGCTCAGAAAGCAAAAGGGACTTCCTGCTGTTAATATAAATTACTATGAGCACAGCAAAAACTTAGGACTTCTGGAAGCCCGCCGTACAGCCATAGAAAATGCCAGTGGAGAATATATCTGCATTCTGGATAGCGATGATGCTCTTTTGCCTGAAGCTCTTAAAAATCTTTATGAAGCAGCTTCTTCTTACGGGGCAGATATAGTCCAGGGAAAAACAGAAATATTTTGTTCAGATACAGAAACTGCCTCTTCCTCGCCAACTGAAGATTCAGCCTCACAGGAAATACGTGAAAAACAGAAAAAGCGCGCTCAAATTATTCTGGAACGTTATAACAATGTATATTCAGGCGTCCTCAGCGGCAGAGCGATTTTTGACGGATACATGATTTCTCAAAATCACATCGGTCTTTTGTGGGCAAAGCTCATACGCCGCGAGATTTACTTAAAAGCGCTCTCTCACATTCCTTTTTCCAATTTAGTGATGTCCGAAGACTTCCCCCAATATTTTTTTATTTCGTTAGAAGCAGAAAAATATGTCGGTATAGAAAAGTGCATATATCAATATACCATAGACACCGGCATTTCCAGCAATATAAAAATCGACAATCTTGCGCGCTGGGAAAAAATTTGCACCACAGCAAACGCCTTTACAATCGTTTTTGAAGCCATAAAAGAACTTCCTCAAAATACCTTCACTCCAGAAGAAATGGATGCAATCCGCCTTCAGAGCCGTTCTTATCTTGTAAATAACCTTGAAGCCCTTCATCATACAGTAACAGACGACTTAAAACCGCAGGCCCGTGAACTCTTATGCGAATACTGGGGTAAAAACTTTGTAGAAACCATGGAAAAAGCGATGAATAATTCACATGGTTGAAAAATAACACATTTTTAGTGTATTATAGCCTTATGAGTATTATAACGCCTTTGTTACAGTTGATTGGTAGTTTAGGAATCCTGCTCTATGGTATGAAACTGATGAGTAATGGTATTCAGAAAAGTGCAGGCGAAAAACTTCAGCGTGCCTTGAGCGTTCTTACGGGAAATCGTTTTGTCGCTCTTTTGACTGGACTTGTCGTTACTATGGTCATTCAGTCTTCCGGTGCAACTACCGTAATGGTTGTTACCTTTGTTAATGCCGGCTTGATGACCCTTACCCAATCTGTAGGTGTAATTTTTGGTGCAAACATCGGTACTACAATCACCGCCTGGATTGTTGCAATTTTCGGATTTAATTTTAAGATTGCAGCCTTTGCAATTCCTGTTTTTGGTATTGGATATTTCTGCACAATTTTAATCAAAAAAAGCGGATATAAAAATCTTGGTGAAGCAATCATGGGTTTTGGTCTGCTTTTCCTTGGTTTGTCAGGACTTTCTGATGTATTTACTCCTGAACAGCTGGGCTGGCTTTTCAATATTCAGGGAAGCGGTTTTCTTGCAATTTTAGTAGGCTTTATCATTGGTGTTTTTGTTACCGCACTCCTTCATTCATCTTCTGCTTTTTCTGCAATCGTAATCACAATGGCTTACAATGGACTTATTTCCTGGGAACTTGCTGCCGCCATGACTTTAGGAAGTAACATCGGCTCTACAATAGACGCCCTTTTAGCCGCTGCTTCTGCTAATGCTGATGGAAAACGCTCTGCAATCATCCATCTTATGTTCAACGTTTTTGGTACAGTTCTTGCATTGATTTTCTTCCATCCATTCCTGAACCTTGTTGTTCTTCTTACACCGGGCCATGCTCATTCAAATATGGCAATCCGCATTTCAATGCTTCATACCGTATTCAAGGTATTGTCTACAGTAATTCTTCTTCCAATGCAGCCTTTCCTTGTTAAACTTTCACAGAAGATAATTAAAGACGATAAACATGGTAAATCAAATACATATAAGCTTGAGTTTACAGAGCTTATTGCAAAGGACAGCGTTACAACTCATATTATTCAGGCAGAAAAAGCAATTGCTGATATGACTGATGTTGTAAGCGACATGTTCGATAAGATTCAGATTGGTGTAACTCAGCGCAATGGTGATTTTATAGAAAAATATCGTGAAGAATGTGTTCTGGCAGAAGATTATGTAGATCAGATGCACGAGCAGATTACCCACTTCCTTATAAAGTGCGAAAGTCTCCAGCTTACCGAAAAGCAGCTTAATCATATTTCAGGAATGATTCAGATTGTTGATGAACTTGAAGATATGAGTGACAGTTGTTATGCAACAATTATGCTGGTAATCCGCAGTATAGAAAAGAAGATGAGCTTTAAGAGCGAGGATATGGAACGTCTTTTGCCTTATCTTGAGCTGGTTCGCCAGTTCCTGCAGTTTATCCGCAGAAACATCAACAAGCCACTTGCAAAAGAAAAGCTTGAGCTTGCTGCAGAGCTTGAAGATGGAATTGATGCTTTCAGGAAGGATTTGAAAAAAGTTGCCAGAAAGCGTCTTGAAGGTGGTGCCGATGTTAAAGCCGAACTTTTATATATTGATTTGGTTCGTCGCATTGAAAACATCGGCGACAACTGCTTCAGTATTTCGGAAACACTTGTAGAAAATAAATAATTTAATTTATCAAGCCAAGTGGATTTACAGTTTTTCCATTTTTATAAACTGTAAAGTGAAGGTGAGGGCCGGTACTCAAACCGGTGCTTCCAACTTCGCCGATTTTTGTATTTGTGTAAACAAAGTTTCCTTTTTTACAGGTAATTCTGCTCATGTGACCATAAAGGGTTTTATAGCCTGAATGGTGCTGTATGATTACATAATTTCCATAAACTGAATTGTAGCCGGCGGTAATAACGGTTCCATCCATTGCAGGGTAAATTGGAGTTCCCGAAATTGCAGCCATATCAATACCGCTGTGGAAAGAACGTTTTCCAGAACTAAATGGAGAATCACGCCAGCCATAGGAAGAAGAAAGATAATATCTTGAGTGGAGCGGTTTTTTGAATAAGTCGCCGTTTATTTCCTGGCGGGTCATCCAGTCAAGCTCTGCATCCGGTACAAAAAGTGACATTCCAGCTTTTAAAATTGTATCTTCTTCTATTGAATTAACAAGGGCGCACTTTTGTGCATCTATGTCGTATTTTTTTGCAATAGTCTGTGGTGTTTCTCCGTTTGCTTTTACCGTGTATAAAATACCAGGCATTGACGGAATCTTTAAATACTGCCCTGGTTGAATCAGACGGGACTGTTTGATGTTGTTTATACTAATGATTGTGTCCTGTGTTACATTGAAATCATCAGCAATAAAACCAATCATATCACCTTTTTTTACGCGGTAAGTAAGATAAGTGAGAGGGGCTGGTTTTAATTCTGTATTAACTGAATCATCAGCTGCAATAGAAGAATCTGAAGCCTCTGCATCAAGATTATCTAAAAGACTTTCAGCTGAATAAAGGTCGTCTGCTGCTAATTCTGCAAACTCATCTGTAAATTCTGGAACTGCATTTGTTTCAAGACCACCGATACCATTTGGTTTTTCAGCCTTATTCATTGATAAGACAAAAAAGCCCGTGCCGGCAGCTCCTGCACAGAAGCATAAAAGAGAAGCACAGAATATTTTTACGCCTTTAGACTTAATCATTCGTTTATAACCGGTTACAAACCTATTCATTATACTATTAAACAATTTAGAAATAAACCCCTTATTTTTTATTAATTCCAATTAAATATGTTTCAAAAGATTCTGCCCGACAGGCTTCCGGTTTAAAACCTTTTGCAGAAGTAAAGATTTCTCGCATAGACTTTAAGATTCTCTGCTGATCTCCGTTCTGAAAAATCTTTACTGCAAAGTTTCCGCCTGTTTTAAGCATTGTCTGGGCATACCAAACTGCCATTTCAACGAGCTGTTCTGAGCGGGCTGTGTCTACGGTTCGGTTTCCTGTAGTTTTTGGAGCGGCATCACAAACAACCAGATCATAAGGACCATTTTCTTTAATTTGCTTTCTAATTTCAGGAGCATTCAAATCTCCCTGAATAAAAAGCAGGTTATCGCCCTTTACAGTTTTAGAAAGCGGATTCAAATCGCAGGAAACAACTTTTCCGGTATTGTTCAGTTGTCTTAAAAGAAAAACCGTCCAGCTTCCGGGAGCAGCTCCCAAGTCGAGGACAGTATAATTTTTCTTAATCATTCCGAACTTTTCATCAATTTCCTTTAGTTTATATACAGAACGTGCAGGATATCCCTCTGAAAAAGCTTTTTGAGACCAAAAATCCGGTTTTTCGTAACTATTTGCTGGCATACATTTATTTTCGGCAGTAAAATATAAAAAATGGAGGAAAAAATGAAAATACTATTTATTGGCGGGACAGGAACTATAAGTACTGCAATCTCAAAGAAACTGGTTGAACGCGAAGACGAACTTTATCTTATTAATAGAGGGCATAGAAATAAGATTTTCGGCGGACGCGTGCATGAAATAAATATTGATATAAATGATGAAGAATCCGTTGCAAAAAAGATTGCCGGATTAAAGTTTGATGCTGTCTGTGATTTTATTGGTTTTGTTCCTCAGCAGCTGGAACGTGATTACAGACTTTTTAAAGGCAAGACAAAGCAGTTTTTGTATATAAGTTCTGCTTCTGCGTATCACAAGCCTGTAAAAGATTACAGAATTACCGAAAGTACAACGCTTGCAAATCCTTACTGGGAATATTCCAGAAATAAAATTGCCTGCGAAGAACTTTTGATGAAATATTATCGCGATGAAGGCTTCCCTATTACAATAATTCGTCCAAGCCATACTTATGATGAACGTTCAGTTCCACTTGGAGTGCATGGAAATAACGGCAGCTTCCAGGTAATCAAACGTATGATGGAAGGAAAGCCTGTTATTGTTCATGGAGATGGAACTTCACTTTGGACAATCACCTTTAATACTGATTTTGCCAATGCTTTTATAGGCTTGATTGGAAATCCTCATGCAATAGGTGAGGCCTTCCAGATTACTTCTGACGAATCCCTTACCTGGAATCAGATTTATCAGATTATTGCAGATACTCTTGGAGTTGAATATAAGCCTTATTATGTTTCTTCCGATTTTCTTGATGCAGTAAGTGAATATGATTTTAGAGGCGGTTTGATTGGCGATAAGTCGAATACTGTTGTTTTTGACAATACAAAACTTAAGCGCGCAGTACCAGATTTTGTTCCTCATGTTCGGGCTGAAGAAGGAATACGCATTGCAATTGAAAATATAATGCTTCACCCTGAGTTGCAGATTCTTGATAAAGACTTTGATGAATGGTGTGACAAAGTTATTGCTGAATTGGAAGAAGCAAAGAAAAGGATTTTAGCTTAAAAAACGCATTATAATGTAAAAATTCTGCGCTTTCGTTGAATAAAAAAGCTGCTTTCATTATAATTTATTAGGTAATTTCCCCTAAAGATTTTACAAAAAAAACTATTATAGAGGTTCTTATGAAGTTCGGACATTTTGATGATGCCAAACGCGAATATGTTATTGAAACACCACGTACACCTTATCCGTGGATTAACTACCTTGGAAGCGAGAAGTTTTTCTCACTGATTTCTAACACAACCGGCGGATACTCTTTCTATACCGACGCACGTTTGCGCCGTCTTACACGTTACCGCTACAATGATATGCCGCTTGATAACAACGGTCACTATTTCTTCATTAAAGATGGAGATGCAATCTGGAATCCGGGCTGGCAGCCTACACAGACCCCGCTTGATTCTTATGAATGCCGACATGGTTTTGGTTATTCTAAGTTTACATCTGCAAAGAACGGACTTAAAGCAGAAGCTCTTTATTTTGTTCCAAATGGAGAAAATGCCGAAGTAGAAATGCTTACTGTGAAAAATGAAAGTTCAGCAGAAAAGCAGGTAAGTCTTGTTTCTTTTGTAGAATGGTGTCTTTACAATGCATCTGACGACTGCCAGAACTTCCAGAGAAACTTTTCTACAGGTGAAGTAGAAATTGAAGGAAGCGGAATCTACCATAAAACTGAATACCGCGAAAGACGAAATCACTTTGCTTTCTACTGGTGTAATCAGAAAATAGACGGTTTTGATACTGACCGCGAAACTTTCCTTGGACTTTATAACCCAATTTCTGCACCTCAGACAGTTGTTGCTGGCAAGAGCGGAAACTCTGTTGCAGATGGTT
>JAILQA010000251.1 GCA_024699205.1 Treponema sp.
TTGCAGATGGTTGGTCTCCAATTGCTTCTCATCGTGTAAATCTAACTCTTAAAGCTGGTGAAGAAAAGACTCTAATTTTCGTGCTCGGCTACATTGAAATGGAAGATGATAAAAAGTTCCTTTCTGAAGCTGATAAGAAAAAGGCATTGGATGCAGGCTTGCTCCGCACAAATACAGCAAGCGGCGTAATCAATAAGGAAAAGGCTTATGCTTTGCAGAAGAAGTTTGATTCTAAAGAAAAAGTTCTTGCTGCCTGGGATGCTTTGCGCCTCTTCTGGGATGAAACTTTATCACACTTCTCTATTAAAACTGGTGACGAAAAACTTGACCGAATGGCTGTATGGAACCAGTACCAGTGTGTTGTTACCTATAACTTTGCACGTTCTGCTTCTTACTTTGAAAGCGGAATTGGTCGTGGACTTGGTTTCCGTGATACTTCTCAGGATATGCTTGGTGCCGCTCATCAGTTGCCTGCTTCACGTATTCGTGAGCGACTTTACGATGTTGCTGCAACTCAGTTTGAAGACGGTTCTGCATATCATCAGTTCCAGCCACTTACAAAACGTGGAAATGCAGATATCGGTTCTAACTTTAACGATGACCCACTTTGGCTTGTTCTTGGTGTTGGCAACTATATTCGCGAATCTGGCGATGTTGACTTCCTTAAGGTTGACGTTCCTTTTGATAACTCTGAAACAAATAAAGCTACAATGTTCGAGCACCTGCGCCGTTCTTACAATTATATTCCAAATCACATGGGACCACACGGACTTCCACTTATTGGTCGCGCCGACTGGAATGACTGTCTCAATCTCAACTGCTTCTCTACAAATCCAAACGATTCCTTCCAGACTTCTACAAATAAGGATGGAAAGAACGCAGAATCAGTTATGATTGCTCAGATGTTTGTATTTGTTACTCCAGACTATGTTCAGATGTGCCGCCTTATGGGTGATGAAGCTGAAGCTAAACGCGCCGAAGAGCTCTGCAAAAAGATGGAAGAAGCTATCTGTACTGCAGGATGGGATGGCGAATGGTATGTTCGTGCTTATGATGACTTTGGCCACAAAATTGGTAGCCACGAATGTGAAGACGGAAAAATCTTTATTGAAAGCCAGGGCTTTGGTACTATGGCAAAGATTGGTAAAGACAAGGGGTATCCTGAAAAATCTTTGGACAGCGTAAAGAAATATCTTGATTCTAAATATGGTATTGTAATTCTCTGGCCTGCCTACCAGAACTATCATGTTGAGCTTGGTGAAGTTTCTTCTTATCCACCTGGATACAAAGAGAACGGCGGTATTTTCTGCCACAACAATCCTTGGGTTGTAATTGGTGAAGTTGTAAACGGTCGTCCTGAAGATGCCTTTGAACACTACACAAAGATTGCTCCGGCCTGGGTAGAAGAAAAATGGTCTGATATTCACCGCACAGAACCTTATGTATACAGCCAGATGGTTGCAGGAAAAGAAGCTCGTCGCGAAGGTGAAGCTAAGAACTCCTGGCTTACTGGTACTGCTGCCTGGAACTTTGTTGCACTTTCACAGTACATCTGTGGCTTGCGTCCACAGCATGCAGGTTTGGAAATTGAACCACGCTTGCCAAGCCACGTAAAGAATGCAGAAATTACACGTAAGTTCCGTGGCGTAACTTACCACATCACTGTTGAAAACAAAAAGAATACAGGAGCTGTTTTGCTTGAAGTTAAGGGCGGAAAGGCAAACGGCTTGATTGTTGCTGCAGATAAGGGTGTAAAGGAAGTTTACGTAAAGGCAACGGTTGCGTAAGTAATTACTTATAAAATAGCTCCCCCAGATTTTTGTAGATTTCATAAATCTGGGGGATTTTTTTTGCGTTTGCATTTTTCGGCTAATAGTTCTATATTTACTTTTATGACTGCAATTGCAAAGTTTTTAAGCGATATAGAAAAAATTAAAAAATATGACAGGCAGAATCATGGAAATCAGCCTGATTATAATAGGTTTTCAAGGGATATTCGCAATCTTTTTGAACGTTCTTCTTCTTGTCCAGGTGATTTACCGGGGTCTGTATTTGAATACTGGGAAAATGAATATATTTTTAAATCTCAGGATATTAAGGAAGAGCCTCTTCAGGAAAATTGCGACCGCCTGGCAGCAATGCTTTCTTTCCTTAATGGTGATGATGAAGATTTAAGCCTGCTTTCAGATTCGGACTGGCAAGAAATTGGAAAGCTTGTAAATTACGAATCTGAAGATTTACCGATTGATGTTCTTCAGGAACTTATGAAAGTTCTTGTTGAAAAAAATGCATACTAGGAAAGCTTGTTGAAAACGTATGCAGAATATGAATGAAATAATCCAGAAATATTATAGAAATTGTACTCAGTGTCCTCGGAAATGCAAGGCAGACCGTACTGCTTTGTCTGGAGCTGGCATGGGCTTTTGCAGGGAACCAGCTGGACTTAGAATTGCTTTTGCGGGGCTTCATTTTGGTGAGGAGCCTCTGGTTACAGTTTTTGGCGGAAGCGGTACAATCTTTTTTACTGGATGTACCCTGCGCTGTGCCTTCTGTCAGAATTATCAGATTAGTCAGAATGGCTACGGAAGGGAAGTTTCTCTGGAAGAGTTCGCGCAAATCTGCCTGAAATTACAGGATGCTGGAGCTGAAAATATAAATCTTGTTACTCCAAGTCACAATATTCCGCTGATTGCTGAAGGAATTCGTCTTGCTAAGTCGAACGGTGTTACTGTGCCCTTCTGCTGGAACTCTTCTGCCTATGAATCTGTGGAAATGCTGGAGCTTCTTCGCGGGCTTGTTACAATCTGGCTGCCAGACTTAAAAACACTCAGTTCAGTACTTTCTAAAAAACTTTTTGCTGCTCAAGATTACCCGGAGGTTGCTGCAAGGGCAATCTGCTGGATGATAGAAAATAATCCTATGCAAATTGACGAAATCCCTGAACCGCCTGATGCTAAGCCTGTTGAATGGGCAGAACCGGGAGAAGCACGCGATAAAATGCTGCAGGGAGTTATAATCCGCCATCTTTTTTTGCCGGGACATTTTGAGGAAACAGCAGATGTTCTTGCCTGGCTAAAAGAGAATGCCGACGGAAAAGCCTGTATTTCGCTTATGAATCAGTATACGCCGGTTAATTTTTCTGAAGATAAAAAAGAACTGGAAGTGCGAAAGCAATCACTTTCTACAATAGAAAATCGCCTTGTTACGGTTCAGGAAGATCAGGATTTGCAGGATTTAATTGAAGCCTACGATTTTGATTATCTTTTTTATCAGGAATTGACGGACGATACAAGCTGGTTACCGGATTTTACACGTAAGCAGCCTTTTTCTAATAAACTGGCAAAACCGATTTGGCATGCATAATTAGAAATGGAAGATTGATAATTGGTGGAGTAATAAACCTATGTTTACTGATACACATTTTCATTTTAAGATGATGGTTACAGAGAGGGGAATTGCCGGGGTTGAAGTCCTCTCTAAGATGGCAGACCGTGATTGTTTTTTGGGACTTGATATTGGAACCAAACCTGAAGATTTACTGGAAAGACAGGCTTTCCTGGATAAAACAATCGCCCAGATTGCAGACGGTCAGATTTCAGACCGAGTGCGTAATTTTATATATTTTTCTGCAGGAATCTGGCCGGAAGTTGAATACATTCATAATAGGGAAGAAAGCGTAAATCAGCTGGTTGCACAAATCCAGAGGGCTGCGGCAGAACCAGACAGAGACACCTTGCATAGAAAAATAATTGCGATAGGGGAGTGCGGCCTTGATCACCACTGGAATCCTTCTGGTGCGGATGGACGCAGCGAAGAAGACTTTGACAGCAAAACTTATCAGGGGGAGCGGGAGCTTTTTGAAATGCAGCTGGAACTGGGCAAAAAGCTGAATCTTCCTGTTATAATTCACAGCCGCGATGCTTTTGAAGACACTTTGGAATGTGTAAAAAATGTCGGCTATAACTGCGGAATCATGCACTGCTACAGCTATGGTATTGAAGAAGCTCGTAAGTTTTTGGATTTAGGCTGGTATATCAGTTTTTCGGGCAGTGTGACTTATACAAAAAAAGCAAAGCTTGAAGAAATGAAAGCGCTTTTGCAATTTGTTCCAGAAGACAGAATCCTTTGTGAGACGGATGCACCTTATCTTGCGCCAGTTCCGTGTCGTGGTCAGCCGAACACACCTTATCTCGCTCAGCATGTTTATGAATATGTCGCTGCTGCAAGAAAAACAAGTCCGGAAGCACTGTCTGCGCTTGTTGATGAAAATGCAAAGAAATTGTTTAAGCTTGGATAAATAGATTATTCGCTTAGTAAGGGCGGCTGCTGACGCACCGGGCTTTCCAAGGCTTCGGCTTTCGCCTCCGACCGCAGGTCAGAACCTGCGTTTTCGCTGCGCTCACCTTTCCAATCCCTGCCGCTTTGAGCTTTATCTTCAACTTTATTTTCAATTGTCGGGTGTATATTCAAATAATCAGAAAGAAGCCTTATATTCCTGTCTTTAAGATGATTAAAATGCTCGACAAAACGCAAATCATTATCTCCGCTGAAATACTGCTTTACGAATATTCTTTCAATTTCGGGCTTTGAATCTTCAAGAATGGATAAGAAAGTTTCTTCCTGCTTTTTTTGATGCAGTTTTTCAAGTTCTTCAGATTCTTTTGCAGATAAATGTTCAAGCTCTGGAGTAACCGAAGAAATATCCTTTTTATAATCGTCACCCTTTACATAATTCTGATTCTTAAAAAGCTGGTCAAAATCAATTGAGTGGGTAAAATTGAGTTTGATTTTTTTGCTGCCGTCCTTGTCAATCGCAATATATGAATCAGAAAGATTAACCCCGAATAAAACGTCATTTACAGTCATCACCCTGCGCGAAATTATTTTTTTCTGATGGTTGGGCAAAATCATTTGTTCAACTTTTTTGCGCATAGACAAATCCAAATCATCATAATTAGTCTCAATTTTCATTGTTTCCAGCTTTTTTAAATAAATCACAATGTTTTTTACAGATAAAGCCTGATTCGCAATAATTGTTGTGTAAAGACCTTCCGGCTGTTTTTTAGATGAATCCTTTGTGCTGATATCCTTGAATACTGAAACAACAGCCTTTATTCCAAAATGTCCGATTAAGAGGTAATAAAGAGCAAAGAAAAACAGATACACAATCTGCTCCAGCTGCCCGGAAAAATACAAAAGTCCAAAAGGTAAAATCAGTAAAAAACTTGTCACAATAACCGTAAGAATGAAGGTGAAAATTGATTTGATGATTCGCTTTAGCTTTCCCATGTTTTCCTCTTATAGATATTATAATAGGAAGATGGGGTTTTTGCCAGCAGGCTTTTTTTTATTGTCAGATTTGTTTTTATTTGATATAATATGACTATATAATGACTAGTTGTTGTGAATATGTTTTATTGTTCCGGGAGGTATAGAATTATGACTGTTCCACTTTTCGATGTAAAAGCAAAGTTTTGTGAGTATGTCACTCGCGCTGAAAATGGTGATGTAATTGAAATTACAAAACATGGAAGATCTGCTGTCGTAATAATCAGTTCTGCAGAATATGAAAAATTGAATG
>JAILQA010000279.1 GCA_024699205.1 Treponema sp.
AAGATTTTCTACCCCAGAAGCATATCCCAATTCAGGAAGCCAGAATCCGTCTGGAAAAACGCCAAAAGTCTGTCTGTAAGACTGAAGACCTGTTTCAATTTGAGCAGAGACAACTTCCGGCAAATCCATATAATGAGGAATAAAAATATCTGTACCACAGGTTGCAATAAGTTCTATAAAACCTTTTTGATGATATTCTGCAAATTTCTGAAGAATCTGCTTATTATAATCATCCTTAAAAACCTGCTCTACTTTCTTTAATTGTTTTATATCGTTTCTGATAATTTCCAGAACAGCTTCATTGCCGGCGTTGCGTTCAAGTTCACTCTGTCCCAACTGCATTTTATTATCCAGCCAGGTAAGATACTGATTCTGAACATTTTCATCATCCATAAGAGAACAGAAAACTGGAGAAATTACCAGAGAAAAACGGCATTCAATATTTTCTTTTTCGAGATTTTCTACCATTTCCAATAAAGGAATATAAGTATAGGTCAAATCCTCAAAAAGAGAATTGTATTGAGGCATGTAGTTCTTTAAATCTGATTGTGAATGTCGTATAAAGGACTGACTTGTCTTAATTACAAAGGCTATTTTTTTTGTCATGATGCATTACCCTCTCTCAAGAAAATGAATGTCTGTGGTTTTTGTACTGTGCCATCAAGACACTATTGATTCCCGAAAGTTTAATAATTTCAGGAAAATCTTCCTGTTTTCCAGGCTGAAGTTCATTTATAAACTTTGCTCCCTGAGGAATCTCTACAACAGGTGAAAAAGCAAGAACTTTTCGAACATTACCTGAAGTATAAACCAGTTCGAGTCTTATAAAACGCTCTCCGGCAGGAAGAAGAATATACTGTTCCTGACTATCTGTAGTTATATTTATTTCAAAGGCTTCAACAGGGGTAAAATCGAGAGCAGAAGGTAAAGCACAAACTCTTAACATCAAAGTGTAGTCTGACAAACCTTTTAACAAATAATTATCATTATCACTGATATTCCAAAATACAAAAGCCCAGGCTGGATTTCGTAATACACAGGAAATCTGAGTTTCATTGTAACTTTGAGGCAGCAAATCAGAATCTTCGATTGATTTGTCGGTTGACACAATCATATCTTCGCTGGAAATATTAACCTCTTCAACCAGATCAAGTAATTCGGCAATTAAAAAACGTCGGTCAAGATTTTCCGGAACATCGACTCCATACTCATCTGCAAGTTTGCTTAAATCTGAAAAAGACAAGCTCTCCAAATATGTTCTGTTTATATTATCTGTTTCCATAATTTTATAGCAACTATAATCTAAAAAAAAAGGATAACTGTCAATAACACTTTTTTGCAAAATTTACTAAAGCAGAAAAAAATATGCCCGATAATAAGGGTATAAGGCAGCCATACGGGTGATTCGACATCCAGGCATCTGTGTGAGCCCTGATATTTGTTTACTAATAAATGAAAAGTTGGAAAACGTGTGAGGTTTTTCAACTTTTTTTTTGCCCAATTCTTGAATTATGCAGTAAATAATCATATAGTTTATAAAGATTCTCTACATCAGATATTCGAGTTATCCGGGGGTAAAAATGTTCGATAGAAAAAAATATAAGGATTTTGCAAGAATACAATTAAAAAACAGGTGGGCTATTCCTATAGTAATAACTTTTATTACTATAATCATTGCAAACATATTATCTCTGCCAGATACCATAAGAATGTATTCATCTTATTCTCCGCAGGAGATACAGGAAATGCTTGGAATGAGTATGCAGGAAATGATGGATGTGATGATAAATAAAGCACAGGCAGACTCAGGGCGTTCATTTATAAATATAATACTTTCTATACTTTCTGCTTTGATTCAATTCGTTCTGATTATGGGTTCATTAAATGTATTTTTGAAAATGTCCCGTTCTCCAGATGCGGTTTCCTTTTCTGATTTTCTAGATGGGCTTGCAAACTGGCGTAAGGGTATTACAACAGGTTTATGGGAAACTTTATGGCTTTTTTTATGGGCTTTACTTTCAATTCCTGTTTTTGTAATTTTTACACTCATAACCTCCCCTCTGGTAAATTATCTTTCATTCTCTTCATATATGCTTATACTTTCGCTTGTGATGATAATCGGCTTTATTCCAATGCTTATAAAAGCTATTGCCTACTCTCAAATGTTCTATCTGGTTGCTGAATATCCTGAATTGACTGCAAGAAAAGCCATGACAATCAGCATTCTTGTTACAAAAGGTTATAAATGGGAAATTGTAAAAACACTTTTTTCTTTTATTGGCTGGTTTATTCTTTCTCTACTCACCTTCGGCTTTTTGGATTTATATGTAACTCCATATTATAGAATGACTATGACAAATGTTTTTCATGCATTAATGAAAAATG
>JAILQA010000312.1 GCA_024699205.1 Treponema sp.
CTCGTGATTTTTTTCTATAAGGTTATCAAGTTCCTTTACACTTTCGAGGGCAAATCTTTGTACACCGGTTAATTTCTGCTCAAGAAATCTTCCGTTTAATACTACGCAGTTGTAGGAAATCATATTAATTACTATTATAATGAAATAAATAACGATTGTCATCAGAAGGAAAATATGAACGATCTAATTTCCGTAATCATGCCAGCATATAAATCGCAGGCTACTATTAAAAAGTCAATTGAATCAGTACTTTCTCAATCCTATACAAATCTTGAGCTTATTGTAGTTATAGATGGCGAAGAAGATAATACCTATGAAGTTTGTGCTTCAATCAATGATAAAAGACTCCGCATTTTCCAGAAGGAAAACAGCGGGGTAGTTGGTGCTTACTGTTTTGGAATTAAGCAGGCAAAGGGCCAGTATATTGCTTTTTGTGATAGTGATGATTCATATAAGCAGGGCTTTCTTGAAAAAGGAATTGGCCTGATTGAAGAAAAGGATTGTGATTTTGTAAGTTTTGCCTATGAAGTTGTAAATCCTAAGGGCCAGGTCCTTGAATCCATCAGAAATACAATTGAAAACGGTTTGTATGATAAAGAAAAAATTGATTCTGAGATTTTGCCTCTTCTTGTTTTTAATTCCTTTATCCGAGAGCAGATGTTTATTCTTCTCGTGCTCCGCTGGAATAAGATTTATAAAAAGAGCCTTGTAGATAAGTTTGTTGATTCGCTTGATCAGAAATGCCGCCAGATAGAAGATAATTTCTTTACTATAAATGCTGTTTTGAATGCATCGTCTTTTTATATTGATAATGATTTTAAGTGTTATGAATATTGTATTGGCGAAAGTTCAATTTCGAGTGGATGGCAGAACGATTCGATTCTTGATGCATATTTTTACACGATTGAGTGCATTGCAAAGAGGGTAGAGAAGGTGCCTCAGATTAATCCTCATCAGGTTGATTTACTGGCTTATGATAATGCACGTATAGTTTTCCGTCGCTGTGCAAGAAATGCTGATTTTAAGGCTGCTAAAGCTTTGCTTGCAAAAATCAGAAAAAATGAAAGAGTACACCGCGTAAAGTTTAGTGAACTAAAGATGCTAAAGAATAAGATTTATCATATTGGATTGAAATGTCATCTTAATTGGATATTGTATATGATTTTTAAGCGATAGGAACCGAATATGTCTAAGAAAATATACATTGTGTCTCAGCTTGGCGTTAGTAATGCCGGCGGAGTTGAAAAAGTAAGTTACTATCTGAATGAACTTCTTAAAGATAAGTATGATGTGCAAATTATTAAGCGGGGTAAGCTTTCTTTTGGAAAGCTGAATAATCTGCTTCAGCCCTTTTTGATCAGCTTACGTCTTGCTTTTTTAAGAAATAAGTTTGTAATCGGCAATTCCTGGCATTGCTTTTTGTACCCGGCTGATATTTCCATTCACCATGGAACTTCCGCTGGTATTATGAAATATACCGGCGAAGGCGGCTTTGCACTAAAACTTACAGCCTGGATGGAAAAAATCAGTGCCAGACGAGCTAAAAATGTTCTTGCAGTAAGTGAAAACTGTAAAAAAGAGCTAGTGGAACTTTACAAAATCCCAGAAGAAAAAATCACAGTAATAAATAACTTTGTACAGGATGAGGTTTTTACACCATCAAATAAAGAGTCAAAATCAAATAATCAGATAAATGTCTGCTTTTCCGGCGCCCTTTGCTATAAAAAAGGAATGGATAAGCTTCTGGAGTTTTCTGATTATATTGAAAATGAAGTTGTGCCAGAAAATCAGCCTGCGATAAAACTAAATATAGCAACAAATTATGAAAAAAATGCAGGGCCTTTTCTGGGACGTAAAAATACCAGCGTACAAACAGGCCTTACCGCCAGTCAAATGCCGGATTTTTACCGTCAAAATGATATTATGTTCTTTCCAACCCGTTACGAAGGCTTTTCAATGGCGGCTCTGGAAGCTCTTTCGAGCGGGCTTTGTCTTGCCGGAAGTGACTTTGCCGTAAGCCCGGAACTGCAGACTTTTGATTTTTGTAAACTGCTTGCACTCGACACCCCGCCGTCACAGGTCGCAGAATCAGTGAGGGAGCTTTACGGAAAGTTTACATCGCAAACAGCCCGACAAAAGATGCACGACACTGTAAAAGAGCAGTTTGGCACGGAACAGTACAGAAAAAAAATACTTGCCTATGTAGATGAAATTCTTTCACATAATGTGTTATAATATTCAGTATGATTTTAAATAAGATTAAAAAGGCAACTTCTGTCTTTAAGCAGTTCTGGAAGTTATTATCACAGAAATTCAGAGTACAGTTTTGCCTTATGTTTTTTGCAATCCTTGTAGGCTCTCTATTGGAAACTCTCGGTGTTTCTGTACTTTTGCCTTTGATTCAGGCAATTTTGACACCAGAGAAACTCATGGCAAATAAATATGTAGTTCCTCTTGTAAAGTTCTTTAATATTCAAAGTTCAAGCGCCTTTGTTCTGGCAGTTTCTGTTTTTGTCGTTATCTTTTATATCATAAAAAATCTTTATCAGATTTTGAATAACTACTGGCAGAACAAATTCAGAACAAATCTTCTGGCATATATTACTGAAACAATGATGTCGTCTTATATGCACAGACCTTATTCTTTTTTCATCGATAACAATTCCTCGATTTTAATGCGAAATGTAATAAATGATACTGGCGGAGTAACTACCTGTGTAACAAGTCTTTTCCAGATTATCACAACATTTTTTGTAATCATTTTTATGTTCGCATTTCTTTTTGTAACAGATGCTTTCCTTGCAACAGGACTCTGTGTTTCTGCGGTGCTTGTTTTGGGATGCTCTGTAATTGTACTTGGAAAACCACTTAGAAATTTTGGAGAAAAACTTCGAATTACTGATGGTGCCTGCTATAAAAACTGTCAGCAGGCTTTTCAGGGAATCAAAGAAATCATTGTGAGCAAAAAAGAAGATTATTTTGCAAAAGAATATAAGAAATCTTATGATGAAAAGAACAGTGCAGATGTAAAAAAATGCGTTCTTGAAAATATTCCAAACCGAATGATTGAGGCAGTTTGTCTTTCAGTTCTTGTTATGCTGATTGCTTACAATATTGTTTCTGGAAGAGTTTTGTCAGAAGTTATGATTGCAAATCTTGGTGCCTTTGCAGTAGCTGCCTTTAAACTTTTGCCATCTGTTTCGGCTTTGTCATCAAACTTTAATACTTACATAGTTCAGTATACTGCGGTTCAGGCTGTACTTACAAATCTGGAAGAAGCAAGGCATTACATTGTAAAGTATGGAAATGAAACTGTTACTTTTGAAAAGAGTCTTCAGACCAAAAATCTTTCTTTTTCATACGCAAAAAATCCGGATAAAAAGATTCTTGATAACGTTGATACAGAAATTAAGAATGGTGATGTTGTTGGAATTAAGGGAAGTTCCGGTTCGGGTAAGACAACTTATGTTGATATAATCTTAGGTCTTCTAGAACCTGTTTCCGGCGAAATCCTTATTGATGGAAAAAAACTTACAGATGCAAATGTAAATTCCTGGCGTGAAAAAATCTCTTATGTTCCTCAAACAGCTTATCTTATTGACGATACAATCCGGGCGAATATAGCCTTTGGCGTACCGGAAAAAGAAATTGATGACGAACGTATTAAAATTGCAATGAAAGAAGCAATGCTTTATGATTACGTTTCAGGTCTTCCGGAAAAGGAAATGACAGTTGTAGGTGAGCGTGGAGTTCAAATGTCCGGAGGACAGAGACAGCGACTTTCAATTGCCCGTGCCTTGTATAATAATCCAGATATCATTATTTTTGATGAAGCAACATCTGCTCTTGATGAAATTACTGAAAAAGAAATAATGGAATCAATCGATAATCTGATTGGTCAGAAAACCTTGATAATTATTGCACACCGCCTTTCAACCCTCAAAAAATGTAATAAGATTTTTGAAGTTGCAGACGGTAAAATAAATATTTCGGAAAAATAAAGAGGTAAGAAAATGAATGTAACATTTTTGAGTTTGAAAGAAGTAACAGATTTACATAATAAAGAAATCAATGAAGCTGCAAGCAGAGTTGTAAACAGCGGCTGGTATCTGCAGGGAAAAGAGAACGAACAGTTTGAAGCAGATTATGCAAAATACATCGGTTCAAAATATTGTATTGGAGTCGCTAATGGACTTGACGCTTTAATCTGGATTCTGCGTGCTTATATTGAACTTGGCCGCATGAAGAAGGGGGACGAAGTAATTGTTCCTGCAAATACTTATATTGCTACAATTCTTGCAATTACAGAAAATGGACTTACTCCGGTTCTTGTAGAACCAAAATACGAAACTCTCGAAATCGATGATGAATTGATAGAGGCTGCGATAACTCCTCGTACTAAGGCAATCATGATTGTTCATCTTTATGGCCGCAATGCTTATACAAAAAAGATAGGTGAGATTTGTAAAAAACATAACCTCTATCTTTTTGAAGATAATGCACAGGCTCATGGCTGTCTTTTTGAAGGACAGAAAACCGGAAGTCTTGGCGATGCTGCTGGCCACAGCTTTTACCCTGGAAAGAACCTGGGTGCGCTTGGAGACGGCGGTGCTGTAACTACCGATGATAAGGAAGTTGCTGATACAGTACGTGCTCTTGCAAATTATGGTTCAAAGGTAAAATATGTTTTTGATTATACTGGTCGTAACAGCCGCCTTGATGAGATTCAGGCTGCTATTCTTGATGTAAAACTTAAGTATCTTGATCAGGATAATGATAAAAGAAAAAAAGTTGCAAAACTTTATTATGAAGGAATAAAAAATCCGGCTGTTATTCTGCCAGAAACAAAAGATTTTACTTCGAATGTTTTCCATCTGTTCCCGATTCTAACAAAAAAGAGAGACGAGCTTCAGCAGTATCTTAAATCAAAAGAAATCGGAACTGTAATTCACTATCCGATTCCTCCACACAAGCAGAAGTGTTATGAAGCATGGAACAATCTTTCATTCCCGATTACAGAACGAATCCATAATTCAGAACTCAGCTTACCAATGGGGCCTGCAATTACAGAAGAGCAGGTTCGTTATGTAATTGATACAATCAATGAATGGAAATAAAAATGATTTTAAGAGATAGAATACAAAATTATATTTATGATAGGCTCGGTTTGAAACATAATTATTACGGAAAAATTTATCTTCCAAAATATAATTTATCAGTTCCTTTTGATAAAGCAACTCCTAAAATTTATAATAAGAACGGCGAATTAATGAAAACTGTATTCATTCGTGATACACAAAGTGCACATTCACCATATTCTTATTCTCAGAAAGTTTTTTTTGATCGCTATAACTTTGGATTAGATACTCATTTTTATTCTCAGGTAGATTTGTTTCAGCGTTCTGGAAAACCTGTTCATACTTACGCAATGTTTTCGGAAAGTGAGACAATTGTTCCAGAAACTTATACAATATTTGAAAAGAATAAAGGATTTGAAAAAGAGTTTGATTACATTTTTACAATGTCAGACAAGCTTTTAAACGAATTACCAAATGCACGTTTTGTACCTTTCTGTACAGGACCATGGTATGGTTCAGAAAAGTATGGCGGAATAATGACCCCGGATGCCTGCAATAATAAAACAAAAAATGTTTCGATAATGGCCTCGCGTCAGAATACTTCTGAATATCATAAGCTTCGTATTGCAATTGCAAAAAAGTGTAAGGAGCTGGAACTGGCCGATACTTACGGTTCTTTTGATGGAGGACCATTTCTGGATAAAATAGACCACGTGTTTGCTCCATACAGATATTCAATCATCATAGAAAATGATGAAAAGCCTTATTATTTTACAGAAAAAATTACCAGTTGTTTTGCCGCAATGACAATTCCAATTTATCTTGGTGCAACTAAAATTGGTGATTTTTTCAACGAGGATGGTATTATAAAAATTACTCCTAAAGATTATGATAATCTTGAAGAGTTTTTGAAACAATGTAATGAAAAAGATTATCAGGCTCGTATTGAAGCTGTAAAAGATAATTATAATCGTGTTCAAAAGTATCTGAATGTCTTTGACAATTTTATTTATGAACCATTTATGAAAGGAAATGTTTAATGGCCGAAACTCCTTTAATTTCTGTAGTATGTGCAAGTTATAATCACGAAAAATATGTGGGCCATTTTGTAAAAAGCCTTCAAGATCAGACTTACTCAAATTGGGAACTTATAATTGTAGATGACTGCTCAAGCGATAATAATGTAGAAGAAATTCGAAGGCTGGCCGCTGTCGAGTCTCGTATTCATCTTTTTGGACAACCTTTTAATCAGGGGCCAGGCTCTGCCTTAAATAAAGCCTTTTCAGAATCAAAGGGCGAAATTATTGTAGACATGGCTTCGGATGACAGCCTGAAAAATGATTATTTTGAATTTGTGGTAAAAACATTTTCCGAAAAAGCAGATATTGGAGCAATTTATTCGCCACTTGATGTAATGGATGAAAATAACAAAATCTATGAAAACTGGCCTCTGGATACAAGCTTTAATCGGATAAAACTTTTGAATAAAATGTTTTATGGATTTAATGAAGTTTTTTC
>JAILQA010000326.1 GCA_024699205.1 Treponema sp.
TAGCTGCACATGTACCACAACTGATACATTTATCAGGATCGATATAGCGTGCATCGTCTTTTTCTGAAATTGCACTTACAGGACAATCAGATTCGCATGCACCACAGTTAACGCACTGATCAGTAATTTTAAACATATTTGCTCCTTATAAAGAATATATATTCTTTCTTAAAATAATAACTTATGGAAAATGATTTTACAACTGCTTTTTAATATTTTTAATATTTTAATGCCTTTACTGCCTCGTTGCTATTTCTTTTGTTTTGGAATAAAATAATTTTCACTAAAAATATTTGATAATTAAATATCGACCCGTACATTTCGTCTTTGTCTGTCAGTAATTGTCGTACGGTGCTCGCTCGAATATCCGGGGAAATTGCGATATTTAATTAAGGTGGTTTTTATGATTACTTTAAAATTTGGCGGAACATCAATGGCTAATGCCCGCCGCATCCTTGCTTCTTCTGAAATTATTATTAATCGTGCAAAAGAAGATCGTATCAGTGTTGTTGTAAGTGCAGTTGCTGGAGTCTCAAATAATTTACAGTCTGCAATTGATGCAACTACTTCAGGTATTTCTGGCAGCAATTATGTAACTGATTTACGAAATACTCATAATGAAATCTGTCTTGAATTGCAGTCTAAGCTTCCTGGCTTTGATGCTGATAAGGTTATGGCAAAGCTTGAGCCTAATTTTATTGAATTAGAAAAACTCCTTGCAGGTTGTGTCTCTTTTGGTGAATGTCCTGACACAGTTCATTGCCGAATTATGGGAATGGGAGAACTCATTTCTGCTCCAATCATGGAAGCTGTTCTTCTTGCAAAAAAACAGAGTGTAATTTTCCTTGATTCACGCAAGTTTGTATATACAACAGGAAATCAAAAAGAAGGTGAGGCTGATTACGCAAAATGTAACGAAGCCTGTGCTCCTTTCCGCGATGGTGCAAGTCCTGCTCAGACAAGAATCCTTCTTTTTCCTGGATTTATCTGCACATGGACAGATTCTGCTTCTTCAAAATCTGTAATGGGCTTACTTGGCCGCAACGGTTCAGATTTTAGTGCCGCAATCATAGGTGCTTCCCTGCGTGTAAAACGTGTTGAGTTCTGGACAGATGTTGATGGTATTTTCACAGCAGACCCTCGCGTAGTAAAGGATGCAATTTTAATAGATGATATGTCTTATGAAGAATCAATGGAGCTTTCTTTCTTTGGTTCAAAAGTTCTTCATCCAAAGACAATCGCACCACTTCAGGCAAAAGGAATTGAAGCCTGGAGCTTAAACTCTCACAATCCAAGTGCCCGTGGAACCAGAATTGGAAAAGGCCCTTTTGCAAGCCGCGGAAAATCTTCAATCTGTGGTGTTTCAACCTTAAAGCATGTTTCAATGATTTCTGTTGGCGGTGCTTTGATGCGCGGTCGTACAGGTATGGCAAGCAAAATCTTCTCTGCTGTTTCAAGTGCAGGAACTTCAATTCTTTTGATTACTCAGTCCTCTTCTGAATATACAATTTCTTTCTGTGTTCGCGATGATGAAGCGGAAAAAGTAAAAGCAGCTTTAGATAAAAAGTTCGAGCTTGAAATCCGCGAAAAACTTCTTGATGAAGTTGATGTCCGCAAAGACTGCGCAATTGTTTCTGTAGTAGGGGACGGCATGATTGCGAACCGAGGTGTTGCAAGCAAGTTCCTCAGTGCCCTTTCTTCACAGGATATAAATATTCTTGCAATTGCCCAGGGCTCATCTGAACGCTGCATTTCTGCTGTTATTAATAATGAGTTTGCAGATACTGCAGTAAAAGCTGTACATCAGTTCTTCTTCCATACAGCTCAGACTATCGAAGTATTTGCCTTTGGTGCCGGAACAATTGGTGGAACAATGATTGACCAGATTCGTGACCAGAGAGAAAAGCTTCTTAAAGAAAATGTTGATATTAAGGTTATGTGTATTACCACAATCGACGGTATGAACATTAACGAAGACGGACTTGATCTTACAAACTGGCGCGAAGACATGAAAAAGCCTATGTATCCTTTTGGACCAAACAATGTTGATGATATTATTAAGTTTGTCCGCGAGAAAAAGCCGCTCAATCCTGTTTTTGTTGATTGTACTGCAAGTTATGATTTGCCTGAACGCTATCTTGATATTCTTAATGCAGGAATGTCAATTGCAACTCCAAACAAACGTGCAAACTCAATGAATATTGAGTTCTACCGCGAACTTAGACGTACTGCAAACAAAATGCACCGTCGCTTCCTTTACGAAACAAACGTTGGTGCTGGTCTTCCAATTATTGATACTTTGCAGAATCTTTATAAATCTGGTGACCGTCTTGAAAGCTTCAACGGAATTATGTCAGGTTCTCTGTCATATATTTTTGGCAAGCTTGATGAAGGCGTATCTTTCAGCCAGGCAGTTCTTGAAGCAAAAGAATTGCGCTATACAGAACCAGATCCACGTGATGATTTGAATGGTCTTGATGTTGCCAGAAAAGCCCTTATTATAGCCCGCGAATCCGGCTTTGATATTGAGCTTTCTGATATCACCATGTACAAAGTATTCCCAGACAGTTTTGATTCTTCTGGTACAGTTGAAGAGTTCCTTAAAAAGCTTCCAGAAGTTGATGATTACTTTGCAAAGAAAATTGCCGACCTCAAAAAGAAGGGTAAGGTTCTCCGCATGGGAGCTACAATCAAAGATGGAAAAGTCAGCGTAGGTATGATGGAAGTTGGTCAGAACGACCCTCTCTATGGTGTTAGAGGCGGTGAAAATGCCTTTGTATTCTATACAGAGCGCTATCAGCCAATTCCTCTTACAGTAAAAGGGTATGGAGCTGGTGCTGGCGTAACTGCAGCCGGTGTATTTGGTGATATCTTACGAACAGTAAGCTTTAACATGGAACAATAAGCGGGCTGGCCTGCTATGGAGGTAATTATGGATCGATTTGTTTTAAGTGTTTTAGTAGAAAATAAAGCCGGTGTCCTCAGCCGGGTGTCAGGACTTTTTAGCCGTCGTGGTTATAACATCGATTCCTTAACCGTCTGTGAAACTTCAAATCCTTCTCATTCCAGAATGACAATTGTCGTAAAAGGGGATGAACATATCCTTGACCAGATAGAAAAGCAGCTGGCAAAACTTGTGGAAGTTATTTCCATAAAGCGATGTGATAAATCTTCTTCCTGCCAGCGCGAAATGGCTTTAATCAAGGTAAAAGCACAGGGGGCCTCTCGCAGTGTGATTATAGAAACCTGTGACATTTTCAGGGCTCATATTGTCGATGTAGGAATTGAATCTGTTGTTGTAGAAGCAACTGGAAGCGAAGAAAAAATTACCAGTCTTATCCGCCTTTTAGAACCTTTTGGTATTCTGGAATACGTGAAGACTGGACTTACTGTGCTCGACCGCGGTTCAAGTGTAATGAAATAAAAAAGGAATGCATTGTAAGCCAAGTGTAGAAATCAGCCTTTTTAGAGATTCTAGAACTTTTAGAGCATTTTAGAACTTTTTCCAGACAAAATCTGAAAGAGCCTTTGAGTTTTTACTGAGTTGGATTACATTTGCAATCTTAAAAATCTTTAACTGCATTGGAAAGTTTTCTTCCGAGAAGATATTTATATCGGTTGAAAGTTCTAGTGCAGTATTTTTTTTGCTGTATGCTTTTAAGAGCGTAAGTCTTGTGTCTATTTTTATTGCTCCGGTATCTAAATGAAGGGGGAGATAAAGAGAATTATCCTCAAAAAGAGGAGCGTACAGCCTTACCTCTAGAATTGACTTTGCAAACTCTTTTAGTTCGTCTCGGTTAAAAGTTTTGTTTTTATCAATAATGCTCCATAGTGGAAAAGCTGTATAAAAACTATAATCATTTGTTGTGAGCTTTTCAGCGAGATTTTTTGAAAATTCAATCAGCTTTAATTCATCATTCGTATTAAGAATAAAGGCAAGCATATTTGAAGTATAATATTTTTTTATGATTAACACTATAATTTGCTTTAATAAAATGTTATAAATATATAAATATGGATAGTCAGAACGAAAATCAAAAAGAAGCTAAAAAAGAAAAGAAAAATTATTTCTTGCTTTTAAAAAATAAAATTGCGGCGCTTGGTAAAACCTATAAGACAATTCTTATAATAGTTTTTTTTGTA
>JAILQA010000334.1 GCA_024699205.1 Treponema sp.
ATGTATTCCTTCTGGAGACTCTTGTCTTTGAATTGCGCTTGAAGCCATTCTTCGCTGTCACGATTTTTAGCAGTGATTATTATGCCGGAAGTTTCCTTGTCCAGTCGATGAACAATTCCAGGTCTGCGTTCTGCTAAAATCTCACTTTCACTTCCTTCTTTTGATAATTGAATTGAAGCTCGCTGCCAGTGGTATAAAAGGGCGTTTACCAGAGTTCCATCCCAGTTTCCGCAAGCTGGATGAGTTACCATCCCCTGTTTTTTATTAACAACCGTGATATTTTCATCTTCATAAATGATATCAAGGGGGATGTTCTGTGGTTCTATGTCATCGGGGATATTTTCTTCCCATTGGATATCAATTTGATCTCCTGCCTTCATTTTTTGTGAAAGCTTTGATTTTTTGCCGTTAATTAAAATTTCCGTTACGCCACTTTTTAGTTTAGAGCGGTTCATGCCGTTTGGCAGAGAAGCAATGTATTTGTCAAGGCGTTCCCATTTTTCGTAATCATGGGGAACTTTTGCACTGAAAAAAGGCATATTTTACTCTTGATTATCCAAAAATATAACTTCAGAATCATCATCTTCTTCTGTGATTTTTGGCGGCACTTCGATTTTTATTGCGTCAGGATCTTCTTCAATTGGTGTAATATTTATTGTATTCTGAGTATTTTGAAGTTTTATTTTATTTCTTCTGATTATATTGAATATTAAATCATTTATTCCAATTCCAATGCAAATACCTACAGAGGTGATTATTATGGCTTTCATTTCATCTGTATTGTAATTTCCACTTGTTTTAAAAGGATTTGGAAAAGCATAATTGCTATTTCCTTTAATAAAGCGATTGTCTACAAACTGAAACATGGAATAACCTAAAGTTACATCAAGCGTAATAAAAGGAAGGGCTCCAAGGGTGATTATTTCAAAGCGTCTGAAGTCAAGAATTCCCTGGGGGATTGTGCTTTCTGTCGAATTATCTGCTTTTGCAGTATTTGTTGTATTATTTTGTGCACAGAGTGGCGTAATAAGACTTAAAAAAACTAAGGAAATAATAAGTGTTTTTGCTCTATGATTGAATTTATGAAAATGTTTGAAATTGAATCTAAAATTATAGTCAATTACTTTCATTTTAATAATTCCTCTCTCCAAAAATTGCTGTACCGATTCTAACGATAGTTGAGCCTTCTTGAATTGCTATTTCGTAATCATTAGACATACCCATTGAAAGTTCTTTTAATTCTAAATTAGTATAATTTTTTAAACAATTTTCTTGTATTTTGCGTAAAGTTTCAAAGGATTTATGTATAAGTTTTTCATCAGAAGTAAAAGGCGCCATTGTCATAAAGCCTTTTGGTATAATATGCGGATATTTGTTCTGAGCAAGTAAATCTAATGCATTGTATAATTCTTTTTCGGAATCAAAGCCACTTTTGCTTTCTTCACCGGTATGAACTTCCAGGAGGATTTCGATATTTTTATTTTGAATTGTACACTGTTTTTCAATAAGTTCCAGTAAAGGGATTCTATCAACAGACTGGATACATTTGGCAATTTTGACAGCAGTTTTTACCTTATTTGACTGGAGTTGACCAATTAAATGAAGACTTATATTTGTATAATTTTCATAAAGCTGAGAAAACTTTTTGTCGGCTTCCTGTACTCGGTTTTCGCCAAAAAGAGTCTGGCCGGCATTGATTGCTTCAATTACGCTTTCTGCAGGATGAAATTTGCTGACAGCAAGTAGTTTTATTTTATCATCTTTTCTGCCAGATTTAATCCTTGCCTTTTCAATTTTTTCATTTATAATTTCGATATTATTTTTAATGTAATTCAATTTTTACCCTCGCAAAGACTGAATTGTGTCTGATAAATGTAACATTTGCTCAATTGTAAGCACTTCTGCCCGTTTCATAGGGTCTATTCCTGCGGCATTTAATACAGAAAGCGTTAATTCATTATTGTTTAAGAAGCCTGCAAGATTATTTCGGACGGTTTTTCTTCTTGAGGAAAATAAAGCACGCTGCATTTTTATAAATAGTTGTGGATTTTTACAATTTGGAAAATCTTCTTTTCTGGTAAATAATACAGCCCTAGAATCTACATTTGGTTTTGGCCAGAAATTTGAACCTGATAAATCAAATAAAGGTTTAATATCATAAGCCCATTGGCATAAAACAGAAAAAGAGGAATAATCTGCACTTCCCGGCTTTGCGGCCATTCTGAGTGCAACTTCTTTTTGAACTGTAAAAACACATTTTTCAAATCTGATGTTTTGTTCGATTGTATCTGCAATTAAGGTTGCCGCAATATTGTATGGCAAATTACCAAAAAAACGTTCTGGTATTGGAGCATTTTTTGCCTGAATTTTCCAGTTTTTTATAGCGTCGCCTTCAATAAGTGTAAATTTTTCAGCCTGAATATAGTCTGAAAAATATTCTTTTAAAAGTTGAATAAATCCTTTATCAATTTCAAAAGCAGTGACATTGCATTTTTTATCCAGTAGTTCACTTGTCATCGAACCTAAACCTGGACCAATTTCCCAAACTGAAGTGTTTTCTTTTACGTCAAGAGCCTGAATTATTTTAGATCGTGCATCCGGATTGATTAAAAAATTCTGTCCGAACTTTTTTTGCATTGAAAAACCGTTTTCTTCCAATATTTTTTTTAATTCTGCAGGAGAATTGTAATCAGGATGCTTCAAAATCTTATTCCTTATATTATTAAATTGTAATTATCGTGAATTTCGAAAAAAATGATACAAATAATTTGATAATAGTATACAAAATATTTACAAAAAATCCACTAGGTTTTACTAAAAATGGAAAAAACAGACACAGAATAATAAGACACAAACCAGAATAAATAAAGATAGTAATAAAAGGAGTAACTACTGTTGTTGCTACAATTCCGACTGGTGCAAAAGTACCGAAAGTTTTTAGTGAATAAGGAGCTGTAAAGATTTGCGCAGAAGCAGATGCTGATAAAGATGCACTGAAATATCCTGGCAAAAATCTAACTAAATATCTTCTAAAAAAGGAATTGAATATAAGAATCCCTGCCAGGGCTCCATAAGATAAAATAAAACCCGTGTTGTTATAGCTTTGCGGACTTATCATGAGCTGAAGTAAAAAACTAAAAGATAAAATTATCAGCATATCCGGTTCTTTTACATTCGAAATTGCAGCTATAAGCAGAAGCATACTACAAATAAATGCTCTTAATAATGATGGTGAAAAACCTGCAAACCATACAAAAAGAATCAGGGCAATAATTCGAATTATAAAAGTCAATTTTTTTCTGCCAATTTTCTTTCCTGCAAATATTGCAATTCCAGAAAACATTGACAAGTGCATTCCGGATAAGGCCAGAATATGAGATAAACCTGCTTTTTTAAAGGCTTCTGCTATATCGTTTTCGGTATATTCTTTTGCACCTGATAAAAGTGCTAAAAGTAATCCACCTGCACTTCCCCAGGCATACATCAAGCGTTTGAACTGTAATCTTGCAAGGGCTCGTAAATAATCTAATTTTTCTGCAAAAGAATTACCAAAAAATCCATTTTCACAATATGAAATTATAAAAAAATCCTTATTCATTTTACCATGAATTTTATAACTTCCGCCGGCTTCCCACAAAAATGCTCCTTTTACTTTTGAAGGCGTATACAACTTGCCGGGATAAAATGCTTCAACCGATTCTTTTGATATTAAAACCCTTATATTTCCGTATGCAGTTGATTTTATATCCCTCTCATCTTTTGCAGCCCTCACCGCAAAATTTGCAGTATAATTTTTACCGTTAGCTGTTTTTACAGGTGAAGATAAAAGCTTTCCTTCCAGATAACAAATTTCAGAAGGATTCAGAATTGAAGAAAATTTATTTCTATCCCTTACTTTGACGAGACCAGAATAAATACAGAAAATGCAGATAAAAACTGCAATAAAAATTGAATTATTTGAATATTTTACCATCGTAGTCCTGCCAGTGCTTTTCGGGCAGCTGACAGAACAGATTCAGAATAATCCAAATAAGTAACTGATAGCAATGTATCAAATGCCGACTTATCACCGATAGCACCAAGAGTATTAATTACAGATAGGGCAACACTCTGAGAAACCTCAATGTTGTTTTCTACCTGAGAATTCAATTCTCCCAGATACTTAATTAATGGTGAAACAGAATCAATTGGTGCAATATTGATTAATGAAGAAATAACTTGAACAAAATTTTCTTCTTGCATAAGTTTTTCTTTGAATTCTTTTTTTGCAAGTTCAAAGAAAG
>JAILQA010000341.1 GCA_024699205.1 Treponema sp.
AATTACTCTTTTCTTTGACGTTTTTGTTTGGGAAAAGTTATGTACAAGAACAAATTTGGTAGTAGAAATAATATTGCAGGTTTGAATGTTGCGGCAATCAGAAAGGAGAAAAAATGGTCACAGCAGGAACTTGCAGTAAAACTTCAGAATATAAATCATGATGTGGGGAAAAACGGAATCCAGGAGCTTGAAAGTGGAACACGTTTTGTCACAGACATTGAATTAGTAGCCCTATCAAAGGTTCTGAATGTGTCAGTAGAAAAACTGCTGGACACATCTTCCATTCAGGTTGCAAACTATGACAAATCCGACTCTTCTTTTGGTCTCAAACAAATTGCTTCCCCTTCTGATGACTACTGATATTTTTTTATTTGCTTTTTTTACCCTATATTGAGAGTAAATGGATTTTGTGCTATAAAATACGTATGAAAGTAGCAATTTTTTTTGGTTCAAAGTCCGATAAAGACACAATGAAAAAAGCCGCTGACGTTCTTGCAGAGTTTGGCGTTGAATACAAAGCCTTTATAATTTCTGCACATAGAGCAGGCGAACTGTTAAGGAAAACCGTACAAGAAATTGAAAAAGATGGTTTTGAAGTAATTATCGCGGGAGCCGGTCTTGCAGCCGCACTTCCAGGTGTAATTGCAGGAATTACAACACTTCCTGTAATCGGTGTTCCTTTGGAGTGTATTTCTGAAAAATCTAATGGGCTTGGTGGTATGGATGCACTGTTATCAATTGTACAGATGCCTCCGCAGATTCCTGTGGCTACAGTCGGAATAGGAAACGCAAAAAATGCAGCCTATCTGGCAGTTCAGATTCTGGCAATAAAATATCCGGAACTTCGTGAAAAATTGGTTTCATTCAGAAAGAAGTTAGCAGACGATGCAGCAGCAAGTGGAATAGACATTCAGTTTTAGATAAAAATCATAGGAGCAAATTATGGCAACTTACAAAGAATCAGGTGTAGATGTAGAAGAAGGTTACCGCGCAGTAAATATGTACAAAGAACATGCAAAAAGAACTGCAATTCCAGGATTATTGACTGGTTTGGGAAGCTTTAATGGAATGTTTGAAGTACCTAAAGGAATTAAAAATCCTGTTATGGTCAGCGGAACTGATGGTGTTGGAACAAAACTGGATATTGCCTTCCAGATGAAAAAATATGATACAGTCGGAATTGACTGCGTTGCTATGAGTGTAAATGACATTCTTTGTTCTGGTGTTCAACCTTTGTTCTTCCTTGATTATATTGCCTGTGGAAAACTTGATGCTGCCGTTGCCGCTGATTTAGTAAAAGGTGTTGCTGACGGTTGTGTAGAAACTGGCTGTGCCCTGCTTGGTGGTGAAACTGCCGAAATGCCTGGATTCTATGATGAAGGAAAATACGATTTAGCTGGTTTTGGTGTTGGAATTGGCGAAAAAAAGGACATGATAACCGGCGAAGACATTAAAGAAGGTGATGTTCTCATTGGTTTGTCTTCTACAGGTGTTCATTCAAATGGTTTCAGTCTGGTACGAAAACTGGTTCCAAATCCAAACGATGCCTTTGTAGTTGATGGAAAAGAAACAGGAAAAACAATCGGTGAAGTTTTGCTTACTCCTACCCGTATTTATGTTAAGCCTGTTATGGAAGTTTTAGGCCGCTATAAAAAAGCTGTTCATGGTATGGTTCATGTTACTGGTGGTGGTTTCTATGAAAATATTCCTCGAATGTATCCAAAAGCTAAGAACGGCAAAAAGCAGTTGATTTCTATTATCAAACGTGATTCTTGGGATATCCTTCCTATTTTTGGAGAATTAATTAGACGCGGTGCTGATTTGGACAATGTTTATAACACATTCAACATGGGAATTGGTTTTGTTCTTGCTGTTTCTGCAAAAGAAGCTGATGAAATCATCGATATGTTCAATGCAAACGCTAAAAAATATGCCCGCGAAAATGAAGCTCCTATGAAGGCTTACAAAATCGGAAGAGTTGCTTATGCTGCCGGCGAAGTAAAGGGCCAGAGAGATTCTGTTTTGTTTGAGGACTAATTTTCTAAAGAACTAATAATTTAAGGACTAATAAATGAAATTAAGAACATGCGTACTTGTTTCAGGCGGTGGAACAAACTTACAGGCATTAATCGATTACCAGAAAGAAAAGGGCGAAAGCTGTCCTTATGAAATTGTTGTCGTTATAAGCGACCATAAAGATGCATTTGCTCTGGAACGCGCTAAAAATGCCGGTATTCCAACTGCCATAAAAAGTCCCTACGCAGTAATGGGCAAAGAAACTGCACAGGCTGCTTCCCGAGAGGAAAAACGATTGGCGGTTTCTAATGCAATGCTGCAGGTATGCAATGAATATAAGGTAGATGCAATTGTTGAAGCAGGCTGCCTTACTGTTCTTGTCGGCGACATTCTCACAAAATACGAAAATAAAATAATCAACCTGCATCCAGCTCTTCTGCCAAAGTTTGGCGGAGTTGGAATGTGGGGACATCATGTACATGAAGCAGTTCTTGCAGCAGGCGAAAAAGAAAGTGGTTGTACAGTTCATCTTGTAACAAGCGAATGTGACGGCGGAAAGATTCTTCTGCAAAAGAAAGTTCCTGTTATGCCTGATGATACACCGGATACTTTATACGCCCGCATTGCACCAGAAGAGCATAAAGCTATTGTAGAAGGCCTTCTGCTTTTGTGTAATCAATAAAAGCAACGCTACAATCAATAGAATCGCAGTTTTCTGTAATGTCTACGGCTTTTCCAAAACGCAGATAATACAGGAAACAGCGAAGATTTTTTTCATCCTTTATCCCCATCATCTGAGCTATTGCATGCCGATAACAGGCCAACTGATTAAAATAAATAGAAGGCTCAATACTTTGATTTGTTTTATAATCAACAATCGAATAAGTTCCGTCTTCGTTCTGGAATACTAAGTCTATACTTCCTTTTACAATTTTTTCACCAATACGATTTCTAAAAGAATATTCGCTTTTATGCCATTTTGACTTTATCGCTGCTTTTCCTAAATCACTGTTTTTGAACATTTCCTGCATTTTAGAACAAGCCGCCTTTATTACAGGCAAATCCCGTTCCTGATTTTCAAGACCAATAATTTCGCGGTTGGAATACACTGGCTCCTGCCCCGTAATCAGAGCTTCCATATAAGCATGGGCAATAGTACCAAAATTATTAAAGCCAAAACGAGGTTCTGCTTCGAGTTCCTTCTCCTCTATATCATTTGGCTCTGTAACTGTTGGGATTGAAGCCTCAACAATTCTGTTTATTTCACCGAAAGGAACATTTGAATAATCTGCACCGGTTGCATACCTTTTATCCTCTGTAAAATGAAGCTGACTTGGAAGAATGTATTTTTTTGGAACCTCTTCTTTTTCAATCACTTCTGCATTTTCATAAACCTGCTGATTTATTAAAGCTTCAATCAAAGCTGCCTTTGCTGCTGGAGTATTTTTTATTCCACTGATTGATTCCTTTGCAACTTGCTCCAAATCATAAGGTGGAATTGTTTCAATATCAAAAAACTTATGCTTTATTGTTTCATTGTTCTCATAATAATTTATAACCGGTTCCAGAGTATGATAAATTGTATCAAGTTTTATATCACTTCCAGGATAATACTTATCAACCGCCTCAGGATTATCTGAATATTTACCATTTGTAATATATAATTCTGAAATTGCGCGGGTTACTGCAACATAAACAAGTCTTCTAAGTTCTGCATTTTCTTTCTTTTTATTTTCAAGAGCAACCGTATCATAAAAATAATTTGATTTGTTACCAGGGAAACTTTTACAGGGTGGTGTGTTTATTGTAATACCAAACTTTTCGCTGGAATAAATAGGAGCGGAATTGCTGTCATTTGAACCTTTTTTATGAGTTCCACAAACAAAAACAACCGGATATTCAAGACCTTTACTTTTATGAATACTCATCATAGCTACACCGGCAGCTTTATCCAGAGGAATATCCATATTTTCCAGCTTTCCTGACTGATCGGCATAAACCCTAACACTATCTACAAAATCAGAAAGACTCATATTCATAAGCTCTGACTGACGGGCAAGTTCAAAAATCAAATCGTACATTTTATTGTACATATAAACCCGCGTATTCCACAGAGTTTCATATCTATAACCTGCAGTATACCAGAGTTTAGAAACACAGGTTGTAAGAGAATCAGTTTTTGAACTTTCCTTAAACTCCTCATAAAAAGCTTTTGTAAATAAATAACGTTCCAGTCCCTCCTTGCTCAAAAGCTCAGTGCCTTTTCCGTCAAAAGGACTTTCTTCTTTAAGCAGAATAGCCTCCGTCTCTACAGCAGAAAGATTTACAAAAGGAGATCGTAAAACCTGTCCGTAAGAAAATCTGTCGTTATCATAAACACAGATTCTTAAAAAAGAGAAGATATCATTTACAAGTCCATCGTTGAAAAAGCCCGTAACCGTTTCTGTGTTATAAGGAATACCGTGTTCCAAAAGCTTTCGTTCATACAAAGGCTGTAAACCATAGCTTCTGAATAAAATTACAATATCTTTTGGTTCGTATTTTTTTCCATTTACGCCCTTTTCTGCAAGCTCCTTGATTTTTTCACAAACCCAGTTTGCTTCGGCCTCTTCTTCGATAATCTGATTTTCCTTTGCTTCTGTAGAAGTTTCATATCGTGCAATGTGAATATGAGGTTCAAAAACTATATCTGGATTTTCCAGTTCTTTCGCAGGAGCATTTTT
Organism: Treponema sp.; assembly: GCA_024699205.1. GTDB lineage: Bacteria > Spirochaetota > Spirochaetia > Treponematales > Treponemataceae > Treponema_D. The sequence continues at coordinate 4,740 of JAILQA010000341.1, forward strand.
AGGCAGCTTTACATTATGATAGACAGCTTCATACGCTGGAATAAGCTCTGGCTGCATACCACATTCCGCTTCTTTTTTTATTCTTTCTTCATCTTTTTGCGTAAAAAATACCGGAACCTCTCCACCAAAAATTATATTAAAGGCTTTTATTAAAGAAGGATGAGAACGATAATTTACTTCCATACTCAGATTTCCATTTTCGAAATCCTGAGACAAGGCTCTGAAAACCGAAACATCGGCACCGCGGAAACGATAAATACTCTGCTTTTCATCACCTACAAAAAACAATTTATCCGGGCACAAATCTTCCGGGCGAGGAATGCCCTTATTGTGAAGCTCAAGTTTTTCGGAAAGCATAAAAAGCAAATCACGCTGCTGACTGTTGTTATCCTGAAACTCATCAATCATTATGGCTTTGTATTTTTCTTTTTCTACCTGCCTGATTTCCGGATGATCACGAAGAATACAAACAGCAAGACTGGCAATATCCTTAAAGGTAAGGATTCCCATACTTCTCTTTAAATCATTGATTTTATTCTGGAACTCAGCCAGGAGCACTGTAAGTTCTTTTGTAATTGAATAACCGGAAACATAATTACAAATTGAAACCAAAGATTCTGATTCAGAACGCAGCGTTCTTATTATTTCTTTAAGTTCGTCTCCACCCTTTCTTGGAGCCCCTTTTAAGCTGATATCAGCAACTTTTTTTATTGCAAGCGTAAAGTCCTCAATAGCACGAGAATTAGAGCTTTCAATCTGTTCCATTGTAAGAATTGGTATTTCAGGCAGGGCGTCATCAAGAAGGGCTCTCAAAGTTATCATAAACTGAAGCTCAGAATTACCTTCAAAATCATTGCAGGCGTGACATAATTGAGAAAAAATATCGACATTTTTTTGAGAAACTTTTTTCCAGGCGCGAATAATTTCTTCTTTTTGAAGCTGCAGACCTTTTTCAAAATCTATTGGTTCAGAAATTGTAGAATCGGACATAAAAGGCTCAACAAAGAGTTCATTTGTAATCTGAGCATAATCCTTTGTTTTTACAAGCGCTTTTATGGCCGGACTATCCCTGTGCTCCAGAATAAAAGGCAGTGCAAGATTTTCTATGTTTGTCTGAACGGCATTTTCATCCTGGGCAAAATCGGGAGCAATTCCGTAAAGATTACAGCCCATCTTGGCAACAGAATTACAATAACTGTCTATAGTTTTAATATTTGCTTTATAAAAATCCTGAGCTTTTTTGGGAGCTTTTTCTTTTAGAACCTTGTAGATTCGAGATGACATTTCTACAGTAGCTTTTTTGGTAAAGGTCAAAGTAAGAATCTGGTCGACTTCACAATTGCGATTCAAAACCAAATCTGTAAAGCGCTCGGAAAGAACTGTAGTTTTTCCAGACCCGGCACCCGCACTTACAACCGCATTAAAATCAGCCTTGATTGCCGCTTTCTGATATTCATCTATTTCACGCATAATTTTTCTCCTCACAATTCCGCAAAAACAACTTCACCAGTTTTTATTGCTTTCCAAAAACTTACAGAGATTTTCCTACCGTAAAAATCTTGCGGCAGATTGCTCTGTAAGTACAGCCATTACATTCAGAAAAATCTTTTTTGGGATTTTCAAAAAACTTCTGATTACGAATATGGTCAGCATAAAGGTCCAGCGCCTTCATAAACTTGTCCATCACAGGCGCAAAAGAATCTAAATCTATTTCTTTAGGCTGAGAATCTTTTATGTTGTAGAACAAACATTTATCAACCGGGAACTTTTTCTCCTGATTTTGCAGCAGATATAAATACATAGGCATCTGGAAATCAGGATATTCAATCTCTGGATGTTTATCTAAATCTGTCTGTGAAAGTATTGCCGGAATTGCCCCCTTAGAAGATTTAAAATCAATAAGAACAAAACCAGCATCTTCAGGATTTTGTAAAAGACAATCCACGGTTCCCTGACATAATAGTTTTTTTCCTTCTATTAAATATTCAAATCTTTGCTCTGTGCCATAAACAGAATAACCTTCAAAACGGAATGTAATATCAGTTATTGTTTTTAGCATTTCTTCAAAGAGAGCTTCAGATGTTGTATTCAAAAGTTCTCTAGCAAGATAGCTTTTACGGTTTCTTCCATACTCCTTATCTTTAATTGCACTTTCTATGCAGTCTCTGAGAATCTGAACATGAGCTTGTGGAAGTTCTTCGCTTTCAATTGTCAAAACCTGATTTGAATCTTTTAGCGCATTTAAGAATAGTTCAAGAATTTTATGTTTAAGCGTTCCCTGGGCAAATTGATTCATGACACTTGCTTCATTATCAAGTTCATTAAGATTTATAATATAGTAAAGAAGCCAGCTGCGTTCACACTCAAAAAACTTTTTTAGATGGGTTGTAGAAACTTTGAGATAATCCTCGCTACAACGATTCTCTATCATTTTTTCATTAACAAGTTCTTCTGCGAGCAGGTTCTCTGCTTCTGCACGAACCTGTGCTTTTGTCCAAAAATCAAATCCATCTTTTTCAATTTTTGTAATTTTAGAAAGAGGCATGTGACTTTGAAGCAGCGATTTTCGTTCAGCAAGATAAAGATCATCTTCAAAAAAATCAGGCTGGGAAGCAGTAAAACTTTCTTCTTCCAGATAGCTTGTTGGTTGGGAATATCCAGTAAAGTTCTTTGCGGCACAGGTAAATATTGCAGGATGCTTGTATGAGTTCATTGAATAAAGCCTAATAAAATATTCGGAAATATTCGGGTCATCGGCTTTTAGAAGCATACGCCTTTTATCTTCACGCAAAAAAGAAAGCTGTTTATAAATTACCGAAAGCGAACTCTGACTTGAATCCAGAATTACATGACAACTGAAAGGTGCTACTGCACTCATTTTGTACGGAAGAATCTGCACTCCCCTGTTGTCTGTCTGTTCAAGATACTGGGTATTGTTTAGTTTATCTACAAAAAACTTATAAGGATTTTCAACGCTACAATCAGGAAAATTATTCTCTAAGTCAATAAGCCCACCCAATTCAGAAATACAACGGCTGATTAAACGGTCGGTTTTTGGAGGACACTTTTCCATATCAAAAAACTTAGCACGGAAAGCAAAATATGCTGCTCTTATTTTTTCAAAACTTTGCGCCTTTACAATGTTTTCTGTAAGTTTTTTTATTGTCTGATAGTAAGGCTGTAATTCTGGATTAACTTTATAATCATCTGCAAATGACTTTAGCCAGATATCATTTTTTTGATTTTTATAGACAAAATTGCATATACAGTTATTTGTCTGACCAAAAGCAATTAACTCTTTGGAAAGTTCAGTATTTTTCCACGGAAGTTCAGTATTAAATAGAAGAGTTTTAAGACTTGCAAAATTAAAATCACTGGCCACGCAATTTTGCAGTTGAAGGAAAAAAGTTCCTGAGCCGGTAGAAGCGAGAGATTTAGAAGCCCTGATTACGTGAGGTATTTCGTAAAGCTCCAGTTCGCGGTCAAGATAAACACCGTAACTGTCTAAATCAGGCACACTGACAGCAATTTCATCCCAGGGAATATTCTCTTCTTTGTGAATAGAACGTAACTGCAAGGCTATAGATTTTAATTCAGAACGGGAATCATTGTAAAACTGAACTTTAGGCAAAGGTGAAAGGTCTTTACTCTGGGCTTCCCTTCCTTTGACTGCCTGTTGAGAATCATTCTGTTGTGGAAGATGAATCAGAGTTATATCTTCGGCGGAGTTTTCAAGTAAAGCTTTATATTCAGTATAATCTGATAAGATTTCAGGATAAAAAATAAAATAATGATTTCCATCCTTTTTAAAAGGAGGCTTTTCCCAGGCGGGATCAAAAAGTTTATGTGAATCAAGAAAGTTTTTATAAAGCTCATAAAGCTTCAACAAATCCAAATCTTCGTCATCAGGATTTTTGTCGGAATGATCAAAATAAGTTTTCCAGATTGAAAGGCTTGGCAAAACCCCGCTTATCCAATTAACAAAATTGGCAGCATTTTTTGCGTACTCCGGAGGAATTATACTTTTGAAAAAAGCTTCTTTTGCATTTTGAGCCAGAATCTGAGCACAAAAAATCTGGCGCATGGTAGAAGGAATAGAAGTTCTGTCTGTCTGACGACTTTTTACAGACTGACTTTTAAAATCATCCCAGGCAAGAAAGCGTTCCATTGCAACAGCTGAAACTTGAGTCACCTGAGTCGCCTTATCTGCCCACAGGTCCGCAGCAGTCTGAGTCGGAAAAACAAAAACTGCATTTAAGTTAAGTATATTTTCTTTAATGATTTTTTCTATCGGATTCATAAATACTATTATATCATAAAAATATTTAGTTTTTGTGTTAAAATGTCGAAGAATTAATGAGGTTTTTATGAACAATTTCTTTAAACGCTTTTCTATTATTTTTATACTTACATTACTTTTTAGCTTACCAGTTTTTTCACAGGACTGGTATTTATGCGTAGGGTCTTTTAAAAACGAAAAAAATGCACAGACCCTTGTTGAGTCCTTAAAATATAATGGTTTTGACTCTGTCATTGATAATTATGAAAAAGATTCAGAACTTTATTATCGTGTTTTGCTCGCCCAAAGTTATTCAGACAGAAACCTTGCCCGCAGCAAAATCAAAGATATAGAAAAAGATCCAATTATCAAAAAACTTAAAATAAGCGGAATCTGGATTTGTACAGCAAGCGATAAAATTACCAAAAAAGTTGAAACACAGACTCCTCTTGATGTTACAAAAGAACTGGTAATTGAAAAAGAAACTGAAAAGAAAACCACAAAGACTGTTGAGACAAATCCAAAGACAAGTGAAAAAACAAGTAGCAAAACAAAAGCTACAGAAAGTACAAAGAAGTCTGATAAAACAAGTACAAGTAAGAAAACCACTAAAAAATCATCTGCAAAAACCGAAACAAAACCAGCTGTAACAGACGCAAAAAGTGTTGCCACTGTAGAAAAAGTTGAAGTCAAACCAATTGAAGAAGAACTCCCACCAATCGAAGATGAAGTTTATGATTCAGACTTGCTCTCTCAGGCTAAGAAATATGAAAAAGAAATAGCTGAAAAGAATAAAATTGCAGAGAAAACAACTGTAAGTGAAGAACCGGCAAAGGAATCTGCAAAAGAAACAGATAAAGAAGTTATCCCAGAAACAGTCACAGAAAATGAAACCGAAAAAGAAACTGAAAGTGAAGCTAAAGTTTCTTTTTCGGTTTCATTTTCTGTGACTGTTTCTGGGATAACTTCTTTATCTGTTTCTTTTGCAGATTCC
>JAILQA010000357.1 GCA_024699205.1 Treponema sp.
GAAGCTTGAGAATGTAGGTGCCCGTGTAAATCAGATGGCCGCTCAGTCTAAGATGCTGATTCAGGCAAATAATATGATTGCACAGGTTGCTTCTCAGACAAACCTTCTTGCAATGAATGCGGCAATAGAATCTGCTCATGCCGGTGAAGCTGGACGAGGTTTTTCTGTTGTTGCCGACGAAATCAGAAAACTTGCTGAACAGTCAAATACTCAGGGTAAAAATATTGATACCAGCCTAAAGTCTTTGTCTGAACTTATTTCGCAGATTACTAATAGTATTGAAGAAGTTCAGCAGCAGTTTGACATCATTTATAATCTTGCCCAGACGGTTCGCTCTCAGGAAGGTGTTGTTAAAAATGCAATGGACGAACAGAACGAAGGAAACAAGCAGGTTCTGGATGCAATGAAGAGTATTAATGATTCAACTGTAGTTGTAAAATCAAGTTCTAACGAAATGCTGGGTGATGCAGATCAGGTTGTAAAAGAAATGGGACTTCTTGCAGAGGTAACCAGAAAAATTACAGATAGTATGCAGCTTATGACTCAAAGTGTAGAAAGTATTTCAACCGCGGTAAAAGAAGTTGCAAACAATTCAGACAAGAATCTTCATGATACTCAGGAACTTGCACAAAAGATAGAAACCTTTGATTTGTAATCCTTGCAGTTCTTGTAGTTTTTGGTTATTGAAAGGACTTTTACATAGTCTCTGAAATATTATGCGGTGACTGAAGAAGTTTATTTAATCCATAGACTTCTTCAACGCCAGAAACAAGGATACCACCCATTCCCATTTCGAGCGGAATTGCAATATCCAAATCATAGCGGTCTCCAATAGCAATGCATTCATCTGCCTTACAGTTTAAATATTCCAAAGCGGCATTAAAAGGTTCAAGAGCTGGTTTTGATTTGAAGCAGGTATCTAGTCCTATGATTTCGGGAAAAAATCTTGAAACACCAATTGCATCCAAAGTTTTGCGGGCTGGAAGAACAGGATTGTTTGTAACGCAAATAAGTTTGTAGTTATCACTCAGAGCAGAAAGTTCTTCTACAAGCTTCTGGTCATAGTAAAGATAATCCGCTGGTTCCAGAAGTTTTTTGCGCCATTTTACGCTTTGACTTATAGGAATCCCAAATGCAAGAAGTGTATTTCCCAAGCTGATTTTTTTTCCGTCATGCTCCTGGGCATATTGCTTTCGATAATCGGCAACCATTTTTCTTGCCTGCTCAAAAGAAATATTCTTTAAACGGGCAAACTCCCTCACCTGGCAGTCAACCTGCTCAAAGGCATAAGGTTTGCTGGTGTAGAGAGTAGAATCAATATCAAAAATAATTGCCCGTATTTTTTGCGGGGCCTGAGGAATATTAAAAAGTTTCATTTATGAAATTTTACCTGCTGCTTCAATAAGTGAAGAATATTTTCCAAGCCCGTACCACGCGGCACAAGCGTCTCCGATAAGCTCCGAATCCGAACATTTTTTAGTCACAAGCTTAATTCCCAAACGCTGTGATTTTTTCTGCATATATTTTCCGTCTTTAATCTGTCCGCCCGTAACTTTCATTACCTGAGGAAGCTCAAGACCGTTTTCGTTGAGAACCTGCTTTAAGCTTGCAACGGCATTTTCTACAGCAGAAAGGCGTTCCTCTTCATCAAGGGAAGAAGACTTTGGAATCAGAACCGAAATATTCCACAAATCTGGGATTACAGAAGGCAAAGTTCTTACGCGAGAATCATAAATCGGCTTAGAAGAACAGAAATTGAAGCCTTCGCTGGAACCGCTTCTGTCGCAAAGCTGACCATCAGAAAGGGTGTTAGTTCCAATCAGAGCTGCTACAAAATCAGGACCGCCACTAAAAACAGGAATGCCTGCGGGTAATTCAAAAAAATCAGCTGCTTCCTCGGTAACTCTTCCGCATATCTGGCCAATTCCTAAAAAAAGAGGCATTTTTGTCGGGTCAAAATCAAGCTTAACTAATTCTTCGGTAGTCCAATAAGCTTCTTCAAAGCGTTTTTCCGGCAGAATTGTACAGGCTGCGTTGGTAAGACGGCTGATTAGATATTCAGGCCCGGAATACAAATAGGTTGTGTTTTTGTATTCAGAAGGGAATAAATATTTGAAGGCATTTATTCTTGGAATAAAGAAACTTTTTGTGCCGGCAAGATTTTCAGATAAGGCGGTTATGCCTGCAATATCTTCATTCCAGCATAAAGTTAATCCACGGTCAGAAACCAGGGTTGGACCGTTTCCCGAAATTGAGACAGCAACTATAGAGACATCGCCACTTAATTTTGAAACTGCGCTTTTTAATGCCCAGAACCAGGCTTCCGCAATAAACCTGTTTTGTGGGGCAGAAAAAGAGGTTTTATAAAAAGAAACGACTTCACCATTTTCAGAAATTAAACCTGCTTTTAGTGAAGTCGTTCCGATATCAACAGCAAGAACTGTTTCAATCATCTTTATTTGTTTTCCTCTGATGCAGCTTCTGCAGGTGTGGCAGCAGGTGCATTCTGGATTTTTACGATTTTCTCAATGATATTGCGGTTATCGAGAAGATCGCTTAAAGATTGATTATAGTGAATGCGTGTAATTACATTTGCAAACAATCCGCTTACATCTGTACTTATGTACCATTCACGGTTTAAAAGTTCTTCATGATAAACAGCGTTTGTTCCAATAATTCTGTAGAACAAGCCCTCTTTATATGCTTGGTCAAATTGCTCAATTGCATTGCCAGTAAAGAAAGGAAGGCTGATTGCACAAATTACTTTTGTAGCGCCCTGTTCTTTAAGGAAGCCCATTGCTTTAAGAAGAGTTCCACCTGTTCCAAGCATATCATCTGCAATGAAAGCAACTTTACCTTTTACATCTCCAAGAAGTTTTACGGCTTTAATGTTTGTTGAATGTGCATCTTGTGTAACAATTGAATAATCGCGCTCTTTGTAAATCATAGCAAGCGGAAGCTTTAAGCCGGAAGCATAGAACTTATTTCGGTCGATTGCGCCGGTATCTGGAGAAACAATAACTAAGTCTTCAGTTTTACCAGTCAAATCAACAATTTTACTAAGCTCGCGGATAATCTGATAGCTGGCATGCAAATTGTCAAGATTGCAGCAGGAGAATGCATTAGGGATTTCGCGGGAATGTAAATCGAGAGTGATGATTCTGGAAACGCCCTGCATTTCGTAGATATGTCCTAAAAGACTTGCCGTAAGTCCTTCACGACCCTTGCGTTTGTGCTGTCTTGCATAAGGATAAGCCGGAACTACCAGAGTGATTTTTCCTGCTCCTGCCATACGAACAGCATCAATAGTAACCAGTAAAGACATTACGTGGTCATTAACTGTCATCACGACATTGTTCTTACCATCATTTAATTTAAGAACTTCGTGATTTTCAACATCCTGGAAAATAAAAACATCTTTTCCACGGACAGTATCTAACAATTCGGTCTTAACCTCACCGTTAGCAAAATAAGTAAACCGTGCATTAACCTTGAATACAGGCGGTCTGTACTTATCTGTAGCACCTCTTATACAAAGATCGCTAGTCTGCAA
>JAILQA010000360.1 GCA_024699205.1 Treponema sp.
TACTTCCTTTGGCTACTGTGATTCAAAAGAAGATGATTACAAAATACTGAAAAATATTGCTTTGTCGCTAAAAAAAGACGGTATTTTTATAATGGAATGTGTCAGTCGGGAAACTGCAATTATGTATTTTACCACGGGCGAGCAATTTGAACGCGCAGGATTTACCGTAAATACTGAGTTTTCTGTAAAAGGCGCCTGGGAGGGCTTGTGCTCAAAATGGATTTTAACAGATAAAGATAATCACAAAATCGAGCACGAGTACACTCAAAGACTTTATTCTGCCCCACAATTGCGGGACAAATTACTGGAATGCGGCTTTACTTCTGCGCAAGTTTATGGAGATTTTGATTTTTCTCCATATAATGAAAAAGCACGTACTATGATTATTGTTGCGAAAAAATAAGGGCTATAGTCAACGCATAAACAGAACTTAAACAGAACTTAAACAGAGCCTTTTATACTTTCAAAAACTTCTGAATAGCACTCTTTATAAGAAAGATTATTTTCCCTGCACAATTTTACGATTGATTCATATTCTGGATAATTGCGGATTTCACCATCTGGCAAAATAACCTGCTTGGCTTTTGCACTTCCCCACTTTGTCTGAACTTCGATGATTTTTCGCGGAAGGATTGAACGTTCATATTTCATTCTTCTGATTCCGATTGTAGTTGTATTCTTAAAAATAATTGCTTCAAGTGCAGGAATCATTTCTTTATCACAAATAACTGAAAGCATATATCCAGGACGATTTTTCTTCATAAAGCAGGAAGTATAATGAACATCAAAAGCACCGGCCTTTAATAAAAGCTCCATTACAAATCCAAGCTCTTCTCCAGAGGAATCATCAATATTAGATTCAAGTTTATAAATGATATCTTCACCTTTTGGATTATCAAAAGCTTCTTTTTGCTGAGCCGATTTATCTTCTTCTATTATCATTGCACGAAGAATACTCGGTCGCTCATAATTTCTTTTTCCGCCGCCCATTCCGATTTTTGAAATTTTAAATCTTGAAGGAAGATTATCATCAGTTTTTACAGCGGCAACAAAAGCGGCTCCAGTCGGCGTAACAAACTCCCCTTTTTGATTTATAAACTCAAAATTAAGACCGTATTCTGCGGCGATATTTGAAACAGCAGGCACAGGCACCGGCAATATTCCGTGCTGACAGCGAATTGTTCCATAACCTTCTGCAAGTTTTGGAACATAAACTTTGTCAATTCCTAGATTATCAAAACAAACTGCAATTGCAATTACATCAACAATTGAATCGATTGCTCCAACTTCATGAAAATGCACTTCTTCTATAGGGCGGTTATGGGCCTTTGCTTCGGCTTGGGCGACAATTTCAAAAATGCGTTTTGCAAGAGCACGAGCGTTTTCGGTCATTTCCGTGCCATCAATTATTTTATAAACATCTGACAAATGTCTGTGCTCGTGATGGTGTTCGTGAGTGTGATCGTGATGTTCGTGGTCGTGATGATGGTGCTCGTGTCCGTGTACCGACTCTTCGTGTTCATGTTCGTGGGAATGCTCATGACCAAAAAGATATTCCATATCGTGATCATGATTTTCGTGTTCTTCATCTAAAATAACATCAAAATCACAAACCGAAATTGCATTCTTCATGACTGTAGATATTTTATAATCAAAGCCCTTTGCCGGAATTGATTTTAAGGCTTTATCCAAAAGCTCTCTGTCAGCTCCTAAATCCAGAAGAGCTGCAACCGACATATCACCACTAATACCAGAATTACATTCTAAATATAAAGATTTTCCCATAAGAACACCTCAATCACTTATTTCACAAAGATATAAAACTTATTCTCTAACCCGTCCGTGAACAGCAAGTCTGTTTATCTGGGTAGAAATATAACCGGCTCCATAACCGTTATCGATATTAACTACACTGATTCCGTTTGCGCAGGAATTAACCATTGTCATAAGGGCAGAAATACCACCAAAAGCCGCACCATAACCAACAGAAGTCGGAACAGCAATTATAGGCACACTTACAAGCCCACCTAAAACACTTGCTAAAGCTCCTTCCATACCGGCAACCGCTACAACACAATTTGCCTCATCAATTTCAGGCAGATGATTTAGCAGCCGATGAAGACCGCTTACACCAACATCATAAAAACGGTTTACTTTGGAACCAAAAAATTCTGCTGTGAGAGCCGCTTCTTCTGCCACATAAAGGTCGGCTGTTCCTGCACTGCAAACAGCAATATTTCCTTCCAAAGTTTTTTCTTCTTTCTGAAGCTTAATTATATGAGAAAGTTCGTCGTATTCAGCATTAGGAAAATGTGATTTTATAAGTTTTGCCTGAGCTTCACTAGCCCGTGTACCTAAAACTTCACCGTTTTTTTCATACAAATCAGCAAAAATTTTTACCAGAAAATCATCTTTCTTTCCCTGACAAAAGACAACCTCATGAAAACCTGTACGCTTTTTTCTGTCAAAATCTAAATTTGCAAATTCTTCCAAAGTATTTCTCCTGCCACTTGTAAATCTTATTTATAAAAATCTTTTTTTTCTATTTCCGTAAAATTATTCATACTGCCGCTTCTATAACCTTCCAGATCCAGACTAACATAATTAACATTCTTATCTTTTGCAAAAGAAATAATCTCTTCCCGATTTTTTAAAATCTTTTCAAAATCTTCCGGTAATACTTCTATTCTAATTGAATCCTCATCCAAAAGACGGACTCTAACCTGATATAGGCCAAATCCCAGAAGTAAACCTTCAATTGAATCAATTAGAGAAAGTTTTTCTTTTGTAATCGTATGACCGTAAACAAAACGAGTTGCAAGACAGGCAAGAGAAGGTTTTGACCAGGTTGGTAAATCCATTGAATGTGATAATTCTCTTATTTCTGATTTATATAATTGACATTCCTGTAAAGGACTTTTTATGTCCAGTTCTTTGATTGCCTTCATTCCAGGTCTGTAATCTTTTGTATCATCCATATTGCTGCCTTCACAGACAGTAGTAAAACCATTTTCTAGAGAAACTTCTTTTATTTTTGAAAAAATAGATTTTTTGCAGATGTAACATCGATTAATAGGATTCTGAGAAAAACCTTCAATCTGAAAAGGATCTACATCAATGATTATTTGAGGGATGTTATTATTTTTACAAAAAGCAATAGCCTGGGCGAGTTCCCGCTCAGAAATTAAAACCGAGCAAAATGTGACAGCCAGAGCATTTTTTCCAAGAACTTCAAAAGCAACTTTGAGCAAAAAGGTAGAATCCACACCACCTGAAAAAGCGATAGCAGCATTTCCTTTCTGCTCAAAATATTCTTTAAGCTTCCTGTATTTGTTTTGCGTTTTTTCTTGCATTTCTAGCATAAAAGATTCCTACAACCGAAAGACCAAACACAAGAATAATTACTCCTAAGATTGTATCTTCCATAGAGATATCAAAAAAAGGTTCGCCAGAAATAACACTTGCTATACCATCGCAGGCCCACATCAAAGCGGCACCACTAAACATCAACATTCCTAAAAAAGAGGCTTTTGCCGGCTTGCCCTTCTTTTTTGCTGAAAAATAAATAACAGAAAAAATTAAGGCAGTAATTATAGTCATAATCTCACACATCAGACAGCGGCTCCTTTCAATTCATTTTTATTGCGCTTGTGCATAAAGGCAGAAAGGCCAACGGCAATTCCCCAGACAGCAGTAACAAGAAGGGCCATTCCGACACCAACAGTAGCAATTTCATGAAGCATTACAGGGATTTCTTCAGGACTTTTCATAGCTGTTAAAAATGGAGGATAAAAAATGATTTCGCCATGATAAATATGTTCTATAGCGAGCAAAAAGCTTCCGCCATAAAGCATTTTCTCAAGCCAGCCGAGTTTTGCCTTAAAAGAATTATCCAAATTTGTTGATTTTTTTACAACGCTGACAACAATTGCCTCTGCAAGAGGTGCTGTAAAACATGCCATAATTACTCCTTATTTAGCAAAATATATTAAATACAAATATTCACTTGCTTAATTATATTTTACCACGGAAAGAATAGTTTTATATAGCAATTATTTGCAAAAATTGTAAAAAAAGATATAAATTGTGCACAACTATTCTAGAAAAGAATTCATCCATTCATATCGCTGATTAATCCAATTCAAGAGATAGTCACATTCACTTTTATAAGTTTTTCTATTCTGATAGCCGGGAGCATCATAACTTTGCCATCCGACTGTAAACACAGATTTTCCAAGAACATCCCATTTTATAAAATTGTAATCAGCAGCTTTTTCCAAAGAAGAAATCATTTCCGGGAGCACAATTTGATACGAATCATAAAGCTGAGATTTTTTTTCTTTCCAGCGATTCTTCACCTTCTGCCTGAAATCAGGGTCACTCATAAGTCTGTTTATCCAGATATGTCCGGTATTCATAGACATTCCGCCAAAGCCTCCCCACCAGTCCCAGGGATTATTTCCACTTTCACCAGCGCTGTTAGAAGAATCTACATAAATAAAACTGCCCTCAGCCTTGTAGGAATCGGCAAAGTTTTCATTTCCAAAGGCTAAGTCAAAATCCCAGAAAGGT
>JAILQA010000397.1 GCA_024699205.1 Treponema sp.
CGATTGTAGTAATCTTTGGATATCCGAATTCTTTAAGAACAGCTTTCTGAATCCACCAACCATTCTGGTTGTAATATGTATCTGAAGGAACTCCATCATATACACCATAGTTAGGAAGAGAATAGATGTGTTCTTTTACGATTTTACCGTTAGCATCTTTTTCTGAATCCTGGTCAATCATTTTTTTCCAAGCTGATTCATAATGTTTTCTAAGATTTGGAGCATACTCTTCTACGAGAGGCTTAAGATCCTGAAGACATCCAGCACCCTGGAATTTTTCTGAATCTACTTCAACGAGATCAGGAAGATCTCCAGAAGCGATAAGTACACCAATTTTCTGGTCTTTGTCACCAACTAAGATATCCCAAGAGAATGTTACTCCGAAATTATCTTCGATCCATTTGTAAGTCTTGTTGTCTGCTGGTGGCTGTTCTCTCTGCTGGATTGTGAATACAGAGATGTTCATTGGCTTGTTCTTACCTTTTTTAGCTTTTTTAGCTTTTTTAGGTGCGGCAAACAACGCAGTTGCTAATAAAGAAACTATTAACAATGCAACGACTGATTTTTTCATAAAAGTCCTCCTTTTTTTTGACTTTCTTTTTTTTGTTTTATCTTAATATCCTGTACTGTTTACAGAATAATAAAATGCAAAAAATTAGACATGTATTTTTATAAATGAGAAAATATGGAGGCTGGATTAGAAAAAATAAGCACAATTTTTTCCTTTAATTAATCCACTTTATTTATAAAAATAAATGTCTAACACAAAAAGCAGTCGGTTGCTAAACAAGACCTAAAATTTAAGCAATCGGTTGCCTTATGTATACAGATATTATATCTCCAACTAAAAAAATTGCAATTAAAAAATCTCAAAAACATAACAAAAAGGTATAAAAATCGAACAAAAATAGCATAAAATAAGGGAAATTCCCTAAATTAAATCGTTTAACAGTAGCATTTTTTGCCAAATTTTGCCTATAAAAGAACTAATAAAAAGAACTGACAATACTCGATTCTTGGTGTATAATTATTAAACAATTTTTTAAGCGTTTTTTAGCGCACATTGGAGTTTTATATGAATAATTTTATTTTTTTAGGACCACCGGGAGCAGGTAAAGGATCTTTGGCTGTAAAAGTTGCACAAGATTATAAAATCCCGCACATTTCAACAGGAGACATTTTCAGAGCAAATATAAAAAATCAGACACCGCTCGGAATTAAGGTTAAGGCAATTATCGATTCAGGTTCTCTGGTTAGTGATGATTTGACCTGCGAACTCGTAAAAGACCGTCTTTCTCAGCCAGACTGTGCCAATGGTTATATTCTTGACGGTTTCCCACGCACAATTCCTCAGGCAGAAATGTTTGCAGAAATCTGCCCGGATGTAAAAGTTGTAAACTTTGTAATCAAAGACGAAATCGTAATCCGCCGACTTTCTACACGCCGAGTATGCAAGGCTTGTGGAGCAAACTTCAACGTTCTTACCCTTCCTCCAAAAGTTGAAGGCGTATGTGACAAATGTGGTGGCGAACTCTATCAGCGTGATGATGACAAACAGGAATCTATTCTTCACAGAATGGACGTTTACCGCGAGCAGACCGAACCTTTAATCAACTTCTACAAAAATAAGGGAACTATTACTGATTTGGATGCTTCTATTGAAACAGACATTCTTCTTGGAGAATTCAAAAAGATTTTCTAAGATTTAGATTAAGATTTAAAATCACTAAAAAAGCACTTGTTGAGCTGCAACAGAAAATGCCAGAAAAGGCAAGCTGCTGATTTTATTTTATCAGCAGTTCAAAGTTGCAGCTCAATTTTATTTCCTTAGTCCGCAGATAATATTGAAAAGTCACATTTGTAACCAGCTGGTCTACGGCAAACTTTCCTGCAACAGGCGTTGTATACAATTCCAGATTTACAAAAACGCTGTCGTTCATGTAACAATTTGAAAGAACATCATAAAAACGGGTAAAATCACGCAGGTCCGGAAGTACAATTGTATTTGTGTCATAATCAAGCGCAACTTCATAACCGCCGTACAAACCAAAACGTGGAAAATAAATATTTATTTTATTAAAACCGGTCTGAAGCTCTTTTCCCAAAAGAAGCATTTTTGACTGAGTTTTCAAAGCAGTTCCATTTGTATAAAATAATTCAGCTGAAAGAGAAAGAGGAAAACTCAAAATCCAGCCTTTATAATTTTGGAAAGGCATAATATAGGGGATTTCCACAAGAGCATACATACCAAGATTAATCTGTGTTGGGGAATAAGGCCAGCGCCACTGCTGCTGCAATTCCATAAGATTCAAATCCCAGGTAGCTGTGATAAGCATTCCCGTTTCAAGTCCCATTTTTTTGAGTGGAGAAAGTCCATACTGATGAAGATTTGTGTATTCCACCGAAAAAATGCTCTGCCAGCTGCGGTAAGAATCTGTCAAAGAAGGCCAATTAGTCAAATCAGGATAATAATCTTTCTGATGCGAATCCCAATACGAAGTTGACCCCGTAAAAGCTTCCATAAGCTCCATTTTTATACGTCTGAAAGTCATTCTGCACGGAAGTTCAAGTTTGCCCCTCAAAATTGCCTTAAAATCATATTCACCATCAGGATTAAATTTATACAAGCCGCCCAGAGAAATATCTGCCGGAGTTGAAGAATTGACTGCATAAGCACAAAAAGCAATATCCTTATCATTAAAATTCTTCTGAGCCTTGAGTTCTTCCTTGGATTTTTCTGTTCCATTAAAAAGTTTTGTAAATTCCAAAGGAAGAATCATTGCACCGGCAGAAAGGAAGATTTTATTATTTGCAAAAGGATCCGACTGAGTCTGAAAAGTTACGCCAAGACCCGGGTGAAATTCGAGTTCCTTTTCAAAATTTATGTCGTAAACAGGGAAAAAAGGTTTCCAGTCGCCCTTAAACATCAGCCCCCAGGGATTATATTTTGAAATTTCATAATTTTCCAGGAAGAGCTGACTTTCTTTTTTTTGATTTTCCTTCTGCTGATTTTCTTTTTGTACAATTTCCGGCTTTTTTTCTAAAGATTTCAGCGGAAAAACAATATCTGCAACTAAAATTTCAGCCGGAGAATAAGAAAGATTTTTTATATCAGTATAACGAAATTCATCGCAATTGAATTTATGCGCAAAATAATAAAGTTTATCATCAAAAATGATTCCATCGTTTATACCGCCCGAAAAATCCTGATCGAGAACAAAAGCCTCAACCGGCACATAATCCCCCTCATAAGTTGAATCAGATAATTTTTCGAGAATAAGAGCCCCTGTACGGGCAAAAGAAGCTTCATTCTGCAAAATAAAATCAAAGAGTAAAAGGCTGCGTTTTTTATCTGCCGCCTGCTTTGTTTTCAGACCATCAATTCTTCGCAAATTATGAATCTTTAAAATTTCATCGCAATAACGAATTTGAAAATACTGTCTGCTGCCACTTGTATAATTATAAATGCCCGTGAACCACTGATTATTTTTGCAAAAAAGAGCCGCTACCGTGTTTTTATCAAGAATCGTTTTAGAATAAATGCCAATCTCATCAGAAAAGTCTTCTCTGCCAAAAGCATTTTCTACATCTTCTAACAGAAGATTTTCCTTCCATTCAGGAAGATGTCTGGCAGAAACAAAAGCCCTCTCCTTTAAATCATAAAGCTCGGTAATATTTTTCTTTAAGTTTTCGCGATTTGCTTTTCGAATATAAGAAATTATAAGATATCGCCCATCTGGAGTTGTATAAAGATTTGTGACATCAGCCGCAAGAAACAAAAATTGCCGGAGTTTAATATTGCTGTAATCATCATAAATATCGACTTCCTGCTTTAATTTATCGTACCAGACAAAACCATAAGGTGTATGCATTAAAAACTTGTAAACACTGTCATTATCAAAATCAAAGAAAAAAGAGGAATTATCTTCAATGACCTGAGGTTGAGGAATTGATTCCAAAAAATCATTCCAAACCTCTTCAATCTGCTGCCCGTAAATCTGCTCAAAAATCCACTTATTCATTTTGAAAAAATGGATTTTACCACTTTCTGCCCAAAATTGAAGAAACTTTTCTATTCCCCAGCGCTGCTGAATATAAGCACAAAAAGCAGAACCGGCAATCTGAGAAAACTTTTCTCCGGGATATATATCCATAGCCCCGTTAAGCTGCATTAAAGAAGGAAATATATTTTCCAGCTTCATCTGCATGAGAATCTGAAGATTCCAGTTGTCATTCAAAAGACCAATTCCATCTTCCTCCAGATTTGCATTTATCGCCCCTTCCAGAAAAGAAAAAGGCATATTCATAAGCGCTACCGGCTGAAAAGAATCTCCACCTATGATTTTTGAAGCCTTCTGGACAAACTCACTCTTTACCGACTGACTCACAGCCCTGATTACTTCATAACGGAACAAATCCAGCAAGCCAGCAGAAAAAACTTCCTGTTCCAGCTGCTTTTTTCCTTCGTAAACAATTATTCTATTGTAAGGAACCGGCGAATACCGCACAGAAAGCACATCTGAATCAGGAGAAATAACTACAAGAGTTTTAAAATCGTAATCGTTTTCAAAATCTTTTTTTGCCTGAAGATAAAAATTGTCGGCCTTATCGGCGAGAGCTTTTGCAGTACGGGTAGATTCCTTTGAAAAAAGAAAATCAAAATATTGCGTAGAAAGTGAATAAACCTTGCGGGGAAGTCCCATAACTCCCGCAAAAACACTTATCGCGAAAAAAAATACTAGCGCACTGCAAAAAAGCCTTTTCATCTATTGTTTATTATTTATTGCAGAACTCTTGCAGAACTTCTTTGTAAATCTTCAAGCCTTCTTCAATTTCTTTGTCAGAAATATTCAGCGGAGGAAGGAATCTGACAACATCACTGCCAGCAACTGTCGTACAAAGGCCTTTTTCAAGACATCGCACTTCAATGTCAAAAGGTTTTATAGAAGAATCAATCTGTGTTCCAATCATAAGACCTTTTCCCCTGACATCTTTTACAATAGGAAGATTCCAGCTGGCAATTGCACCACGGATATAATCGCCGGCATAATTTACTCTGTCAAGGAAGAACATATTGCTTACAGTTTCTGCAACTACACATCCTGCTGCACAGGCAAGAGGATTTCCTGCAAAGGTAGACTGATGGTCACCTGCTACAAAAACATCAGCAGCTTTACCGCGGAAAAGACAGGCACCCATCGGAATACCGCCTGCAATTCCCTTGGCTAAAGTTACAACTTCCGGTTCAAAACCAAGCTGTTCACTTGCAAGGAAGGTTCCTGTTCGACCAATTCCAGTCTGAACTTCATCTGCCATTACAATTGCCCCAGCTTCCCTTGCTGCCGCAGCCGCCGCCTTTGCCCATTCCGGCTCAATAAGATTTACACCGCCCTCTCCCTGAATACATTCTATAAAAAGAGCCGC
Organism: Treponema sp.; assembly: GCA_024699205.1. Taxonomy (GTDB): domain Bacteria; phylum Spirochaetota; class Spirochaetia; order Treponematales; family Treponemataceae; genus Treponema_D. Next base: position 5,425 of record JAILQA010000397.1, read on the forward strand.
AGTAGTATCATCAAAAGCAGTTTTTATTGCTTCATAATCGTTTGCCTTAATTGTTTTAAAACCCTGAGGATATGGAGCAAAGCAATCTGGATGGAACCTGTTCTGACCAGTTGCAGTCAAAGTTGCCAGAGTTCTGCCGTGGAAGGAAGATTCCAGAGTAACGATTGTCTTTCGTTTGTCGCCGCCATTGAGCTGACCATATTTTCTGGCAAGTTTGATTGCCGCTTCATTTGCTTCTGCCCCGGAATTACCAAAATATCCGCGTTCAAAACCAGTGATGGCAAGAAGTTCATCTGCAAAAACAAGTCCTACATCCGAAAAATAATAATTTGAAATATGGATTTCGCGTTTAGCCTGTTCGCTGATTGCCTTTACAAGAGGCTTATAATTGTGACCAAGGCAGTTAACTCCAATTCCTGCAATAAAATCGATATATTTTTTACCGTTTGCATCCCAAAGAGTTGAGCCCTTGCCCTTTACAAAAGTAACATCAAAGCTTCCATAGTTATTTAAAATCTTTTTCTCCATATTTATTGCCTCCACGCATTTATTCACATAATCACCTTATGATTTTATTCTTTTTATTCACTGATTTCCATCCATTTTTCAGTGACCTGGTCTATTTTTTCTGCAATTTCCTGAATCTGCCGCTGAACTGCTTTTGCTTTTTCACCATTTGAATAAACAGCCGGATCTGCCATTTTTGTCTCCAGTTCTGCTTTTTTGGCTTCCAAATCAGCAATTTCATTTTCCAGACGGGCAATTTCTTTTTCTTTTTTTCGCCGCTCAGCTTCAAGACGCTTTTGATTTTCATAAGCGCAAGCTCCTGTCGTATTTTTACCGTCGCCAGTTTTTGCTTGCGCTCCCTGTTTTTGCTGCACAAAAACAGGAGACGCTGATTCTGTTTCTTCTTCTTTCTGCACCTGTTCCAGATAATACTCATAATTTCCCGGGTAATATTTGAAAAGCCCAGGTTCAAGATGAAGCACCTGAGTTGCAAGCTGCTGGATAAAACCACGGTCATGGCTTACAAAAACAACAGTTCCGCCAAAATCTTTAAGGGCACTTAAAAGCACATCCTTTGAATGAATATCCAGATGATTTGTAGGTTCATCAAGCACAAGAAGATTTACCGGGCTGAGTAAAAGCTGCAAAAGTGCAATTCGAGATTTTTCACCGCCAGAAAGCACATCAAGGCTTTTGTAAACGTCATCACCACGGAACAAAAATGCCCCAAGCATATCACGCAGCTTTGGTATAAGTTCAAGGGGAGCAACGCTTTCCAGATATTCAAGAATTGTCTGGCTGCCTTTGATTGTTTCAGCATTATCCTGACTGAAATAGCCGATTTTCACCCCTGCACCTGGAATTACCTGTCCTTCAAAGTTTTTATCTTCACCTGCAATTATTCTCAAAAGAGTAGATTTACCGGCACCGTTTCGTCCTGCAACTACAAGCCTCTGACCATTTTCAAGAGTAAGTTCAAGATTATCCAGAACCTTGTGCTGATTGTCGTAGCTTTTACAGATTCCCGACATTCGGTAAACAAGACGGCCTGCATGTGGAGCCGGAGGAAAAGAAAAATGGATTTTTTTGAGAGATTCCGGGATTTCAATTCTCACCATTTTGTCCAGTTTTTTCTGATATTCCTGGGCCTGAGCTGCTTTTGTTGCCTTATAACCAAAACGTGTTATAAAATCTTCCAGCTTGTTAATTTCCTGCTGCTGCTGTTCATAGGCTGCAATAAGAGTCTGCAATTCTACTTCGCGAACTTTTTCATAATGAGTAAAATTACCCGGATAGCGTTTAAGGTCACCACCAAAAAGCTCGTAAACTTCGTTGATTGTAACGTCAAGAAAATAGCGGTCGTGACTTACAAGCAAAAAGCCGCCTGAATAATTCTGCAAAAAAGATTCAAGCCAGTCGCGGGCTTCGATATCAAGATAGTTTGTAGGTTCGTCCAAAAGTAAAAAATCAGGATTCTGCATAAGAGTCTTGGCAAGGGCAATTCTCATCTGCCATCCACCGCTGAACTCTTCTGTTTTTTTAGTAAAATCTGCACGGGAAAAACCAAGACCAAGCAAAACTGATTCTGCCACTGCCTGTCGTCTGTGCCAGCCTGAATCTTCCAGCTTCTGTATTAAATCTGCATGTCTTTCCAAAAGTGCTTTGGTATTTCCTTCGTTTTTTGCGAGCTGCTCGCCTATTTGGTCTATCTGTCGCTGGATTTCATATCCAAACTCAAAGGCTTTATCTGCTTCTTCTATGAGTGTACAGCCCTGGTGAGTAAGTCCTGACTGGGGCAGATATGCAATTCTCGTATCCTTTTGGATTGCACGGCTGCCAGAATCCGGTTTTATAAGCCCGGCCAGAACTTTTATGAGCGTAGACTTACCAGTTCCGTTGGCCCCGGTAAGAGCGACTTTTGAGCCAGTCTGGAGATTTATTGTTACATTTTTAAGAATATCCCTGTCGCCAAATGCCAGCGACACCTGTGAAAATTGTACGAATGCCATATTTTTCCGTTTATTTTACTGTAAATGAAATAATTGTCGGACTTGAGCCTTTTGCAGTAATAAGATTACCGTTATAAGTAGCTTCCGTCGCATCTTCCAGGCGGAGACGGTTTGAATCAATCTTATAAAGGAAGTTTACTTCTTCGCTTGTATTGTCAAACTTAAAGGTTATAACTCCGTCGTAATTTTCAGAAAGTGCCTTGCTTACGTTATATTTTATGCTTGCAGTTCCAACATTTCTTGCCGACGAACTTATAATTGCCGGCACAAGAAGCTTATAATTTGTCCACTGGAAGCTTCCGTCGCTGTGCAGAACAAGAGTTCCGTAACTTGAACTTGCATAACGTGGTCCGTTATTTACAAGCTTTTCATATTCTTCTGCCCGCCGCGTTTTTTCATTGCTGATTATTTCGTTCAAATCATCCTTGATTGTAACAAAATTAAGTTCCTGAGGCTTTCCATCCGGACCAGTATACCTTATGACAATATAATCATATTTTTTGAAAATGATGATTGCAGGAATATCTTTAAGGGTAAACTGATTGTCATCGGTTTTTGTATAACCCGTATAATTCCAGCTTTCATGAATTGTACTCAGGTTAAGAGTTACTTTTTCATTTTCTGTATCAATCATAAAGTTGTAAGAAGAATGAAGCTTAGACAAATCCATATTTCCAGACTGAATCATTGTTCTGAAGGAATCCGGATACCAGACTTTATTAAGGATTGAAAGATATCGTTCATCTTCTTCCTCTTCCTCAACAATTCCTGTATTTCCTATTGCCTGCCCGTTTGCATCTGTTTCAAAGAAAATAAGATTGTAAGAAAAACACCAGCCCTGAGTTCCGTCTTCTGTCAATATTCTGTACCAGTCTCCCTCCAAAGGTACGCCACCTGTCATTGGGGCTGTTCCCTTGCCTTTGTAAAGGATTTTTATTACTTCATTTTTTCTGAGTCGGTAAACCTGTTTAGAAGTATTTACAGGATCTGAACGCGCAGGAAGTCCGTCTGTTTTTACGCTTGCATAAGTATAGGCATATTTTGAATATTTTTTCTGAACACCTTCAATTTTGCTCTTCTTTACTGGTTCAGTTAGCTGCCACAAAGGAAGTTCTATTTTAGTTCCCTCTGAATCGCTGATAACATAAACCTGCGATATATTTGAACGTATATAAACAGGAACAATATCACAATCCCGCAGATGATGTTCCGGGTCATTCCATAAAACTACACTGTAGCCCATGATTTTATCTTTGCAGGAAGATAATAAGAAAATAGAAAAAGCGAAAAATATAATTGTCTTTATAAATGATTTTCTGTTCTTAATCATAATATAGAAATATATCAAAATACGATAAAAAAGTCTTTACCCCCTCCCCTTACCTTTAATTATGCATTCTTCATTATTATATTGTTTCCAATTTTCCATTGTTATTGTATAATAAGATATATGAAAAAGGTTTTGATAATTGACTCCCACCAGTTATTCAGGGATTTTCTAAAGCAAAAGCTGGCTGACGATCAGATTGATGTCATTCTGACTCAGGAAAATCGAGATTCCTATCCTAAACTGCTGAATGTAATGCCTAATCTTGTAATTTTGGATATGACTGAGGATCGCTCCGATGAAATGGATTTTCTGGAGAAAAAGGCCTCGGATGTAAATATTGCAACAATTCCAGTTATTGTTACTGGTCCCGAAATGGATAAGTCCAGCATTGCTTCTCTTGCAAAATACGGTGTAATCAAATATTTTTCAAAACCTATACAATTTGATATTTTCTTTGAAGCTATCGGTTCTGTACTGCAGGTTCCTCTTTCAATGGATTTAAGTCCCTGCGTTCTTGATTTGCACCGCAACAATAACATTATTTTTATTGAGCTGGCTCAGGGTATGAACCGGGAAAAAATTGCTTTATTGCAATATAAGCTTACCGAAATGATTGAAAATGAAGAAATTGAATCTCCAAAAATCATTGTAATGCTTACAAACCTGGACCTTTCCTTTGTTGACGGCTACAATCTTGAGTTTCTTCTGGATAATGTTCTTGCCTGTCCTAAAATCCATACAAAAAACATAAAAATTCTTTCTTTGAGTCCCTTTGTACGCGATTTTATTGACGGACATCAAGCCTATAAAGGAATAGAACTTGCAAATAATCTGCCTCGCCTTTTAAATTCGCTGATGGACACATCATTTTCATCAAACATTTCGGATGTAATTGCCGACAGAATTTTGATTCCGTCTAATGAATTTGAAACCGATTCCAGCTCTGTAAAAACAAAATTCTACAAGGACAGCTCACAGGATAAAAACAGCAAAAAGGATGATGGAACTGTCCTCCGTGTAGCAGTGATTGACAGTGACTTGCAGTCTCTTGCAGTTTCAAAGATGGCTTTTGTCCAGATTGGTGCAAAATGCTTTGCCTACAATTCCGGTCAGGCTTTTTTAAATGATTATGATTCTGATAAATTTGATTTAATCATTCTTGATATTTTTGTTGCAGACAACAAAGGTCTCGCTATTTTACAGGAAATGAAAAACCGCTATGATTCACCGCCAGTAGTTGTTTATTCACAAAGTCCACAAAGAGATTTTATGATTAAAATCCTTACAAACGGTGCAAAAACCTATCTTGTAAAACCGCTCAAACCTGATGTTCTGGTTCAAAAATCTTTATCCGTTTTGAAGGGCGATTTCTAAAATTATGGAAAAAATAAATTTACACACTCACTCAATTTTTTGCGACGGCAAGAATACCCCACGGGAGATGGTTCTTGGCGCTATCGAAAAAGGCTTTACTGTTTTGGGCTTTTCGGGACACAGTATGTATCCCTTTGCTGATGAATGGCATATCAGTCCAAAAGAATTAGACAAATATGTTTCAGAAATCCGCCTGCTTCAAAAAGAATTCAGCGGACAAATTAAAATCTACTGCGGTTTTGAGGCTGATTTTCTACCGCCACTTACCCTTCCCTCAAAAAAGCATTATGCCCATTTTAATCCTGACTTTCTGATTGGTGCAGTTCACTATCTTGTCAACGAAAACGGACAGTTCACAGTCGATGATTCAAAGGAAAATGTTGCAGAAGGATTTGCCCGCCTTTATAAAAACAATGGTAAAGAATTAGTGCATGAATATTTCTTGGCCCAGAGAAAAATGCTTGAAAAAGGCGATTTTGAAATCATTGCCCATCCCGATTTAATCCGCAAAAGAAATGGACTTCTAAAAATGTTTGATGAAAACGAAAGTTTTTACAAAGAAGAAGTCCAACTAACCGCAAAAGCAATAGCAAAAGCTGGAGTAGTAGCAGAAATAAATACAGGAGCAATTGCCAGAGGTGATATGGATGATGTCTACCCGTCAGCATATTTTCTTGACTTATTGTATCAGAACAAGGTTCCAATCTGCATAAGTTCAGATGCACATACGACCAAGGGCTTAGACTGTGCCTTTGATAAAGCAAGAGCCATTGCATTAAAAAGCGGCTACAAAGAACTTGTATATCCACACAATGGCTCTCAAGACATAGTGAAATTATAAACTCTAACAGTAAAATTAACAGTAGAAAAAAACTATCTGCTTTTTCTTTCTTCAACACTAGCGCAAGGAACACACATTGCGGCCCAAGGTACAGCTTCAAGACGTTCTTCCGGGATTTCTTTTCCGCACTTTAAGCAGCGTCCATATTTTCCCTGATGGATTCGGTCCAAAGCATTATCTATAGCCAGTAAGTTTTTTGCATCCTGAGTTCCAAGTGCAGTAAGTAAAGTTCTGTCTATTGCATCAGAAGCTACATCTGCTTCATCTCCGGAGTCTACGGTTTTTGCAAGATTGCGCATATCATCTGTCTGTCCAGCCAGAGACTGCAAAATCTGCTTGCGTTGCTCCAAGAGCTCTTTTTTCATCTTTTCTACAAATGACTGATCCATTTTTTTAAATCCCCCTATTTTTAAACACCCGTAAACGTTTTGTTTTATTGCTCGGTTGTCAATCTCAAGTGATTAATATATACTAATATAATATAAATGCAAAAATCCAAAAAGACAAATAATTTTTTGCATAATTTTAAATTTTTTTATAAAGGGAACTTATGGCAAAAGAAGAAGCAATTGAAGTTGAAGGTTTAGTAAAAGAAGCTCTTCCAAACACAACCTTCAGAGTTGAGCTGCCAAACGGACACATCATTATGGCACATCTTTCAGGAAAAATGCGCAAGCATTACATCAGAATCGTACCGGGCGACAATGTAAAAGTTGCCCTCTCTCCTTATGATTTGAATAAGGGAAGAATCATATTCCGTCAGAAATAATTGACAGAAAAAATTTATTCTGTTAAGGTTTATCACATGAAACACACAGTCCGCTGGGCACAGAAAATTAATTCCTCTACGTTGGCTTACCTTTATTATAGCT
>JAILQA010000441.1 GCA_024699205.1 Treponema sp.
ACAGATTTAAAAGGAAACAACATTAATTCTTATGTTGCTTTGGGCAATTCCAGTGTGGATAAATTCTCTACTGAAAAATCAATAAAAATAGAATCAAATAATCCTGTTGTAACAAATGTAACTTTAAATGGTCAGATTTTAAGAATCTTATTTGATCAGAAAATTTCAAAAGGAACAACAGGGGAAGTAGTTCTGGAAATGGATGAAACCATAAAGGATAATGAAAACAATTATATAAACTTGTATAAAGCTCCTCCGTATTTTACAAAAGAACAATGGTCTGAATATAGTGATTCAAGTATAGCTTCCTACTATGAATCTAATACATTAGGATGTTCAAGTACAGGTGTTGCAGATCTCAAAGAAAAGTTTGTACTAAAATTTCAATATGGTATTGATAATTCAACATTAACATCGGCATTGAAAACGTTAGGCGCTCATAAAGCAAAAATGAGTATTAACTCAAGTGATGTTTCTATAGATGAAGATGATACAACTGGCAAAACCTTAAAAATGGATTTTGGAAATAAGATTCCGGTAAAGGGTGCGACTTACAAAGTTATAATACCTGCAAATCTTGTTTACAATACACTTCAAGTAGGAAATGCCGCAGATCCGATTAATCCTGCTGCATTAGAGGACGAAGATCCAGAAAATGATGATGAAGCAACTGCAACTTATTCTGTTACTCTTGCCGGTATCGAAAATCCTGTAATACGAATTGAGAAAAAAAATGAAACTATCGAAAGTGATGGTAGTGTTACTCAACCGATAAAAGCAAATGCTAAAATTGACTGCCAGACACCTGGGGCAACTATAACTTATCAGTTAGCAAATGCTGCATCTAATGGAATTACAATGGTTGCTGATGGTAATGATAGCGTCAAACTTCAAACTACTGTGAATAATAAAACATCTGATGTCACTCAAGCGCCAACTCACACGCTGACATCTTATGGAACTGCATCAACTCCGTCAGAAAGTTGTTCATTTGAATTATCAGCCGGTACAGGTAAAGATTATGAAGGCTGTCAGATAAGAATCAGAGCAAAAGCTTCAAAAACAGGGCAGGCTGATACCGATTATGTTTATGAACAGGCTATGAAGACGGTTATTATTTTTATAAACAGAGGTATTCCAAGTGGCTATAAATACAGATGTATTCGTGGTGGTGATCAGCCTCAGGGGGCTGTAGGTACTCCTAATTTCCCATTCAGCTGGAACACAACCGAATTGGGTAAGATTAGAACTATGGAAGGTGATGGTAATGCTGATGGTTCAACATATTATTGGATAACATGGAAACTTACTACAACTTCTTATGTAAGTTTCTTAGCAGCAGAAGATTCTTTGCCTACATATGCAGCAGATGCAAATACAAATGGTCCAAAAAACTGGTGGTGGGCAAGTTGTGGTTGGGTACCAAACGTTTCTGAATATCCAATATACCCTGGCGAGCATACAACTTGTAATGCAAATGGTGTCTTAACCGATAAAAACGGCGGCTTCGGCTTCCTTGATAAACACAAGCAAGGCCGCTAACTCCTTACCAGCTACTTCAGGTGACTAACCAAACAAAAGCCGTGCCCCATCCAGAGCACGGCTTTTTTGTTTTAGAGATTTAGATAGTAATTAAATCAACTTTCCAATTGCCTCAGTAAAGTCTTTAAAATCTTCAAGATGATTATTAATGATTGAAAGAACTATATTGCAATCAATGTTTTCATATTGATGAACCGCAATATTTCTAAAGCCTACAGCGTGGCTTAAATCCTGGGAATTTTGCTCTGTAATTATTTTGTTTCCAAAACCTCTTTATCCTGTCTATCTTGTTTCATATTCTTTCCAATCTTAAGCTCCAGCCTCCAATCTTTCATCAGTTTTTTTATAGACAACAAAGCAATTGTGTTGTAAAATATTCCATATGAAAAGAATTATTTCATTATTATTGGTTTTGTTTGTCGGAGGGCTGCTTTTTGCTCAGTCGGCAAATGTAATTTCGGATATTCTTGAATCGGATGAAGCAACTTATGGACAGGTATGCTATCTTTCGGCAATTCATCAGGGCTTTATTTCTGAAGAAGCAACTTATGAAGATGCTGTAAATGCTCTTCTTACACGCTCGCAGATTCCTCAGGATGTTGGA
>JAILQA010000479.1 GCA_024699205.1 Treponema sp.
AGGATAAAGCCTCTTTCAGGAAGGAGAAATTAGATTTTGCTGTGGAAAAAGAATCTGCAAGTCAGAAGGCAGTAGAACAGTATGATGAATATATGAAATCAGAAAATCTGCAAAATGCTGACTTTCCAAGTCTTCCGCCTCCAGATTTCAAGGAAGACGTCTGGAGTTATCATCTGAGAATCAGACCAGTTTTTGATGCCGTTGTTTCAAAAGCTAAACAGTTTTTTGAACAGATAAAATCTCTCAAAAAAACTCATCAAGAAGAACTCTTGAAGCTTAAGGAAGAACACAAATCCGATTTAGAAATTGCAAAAGCAAATGCAGAATCTGAAAAGCAGTTGGCTGTTAAAACTGCCGTTGAAAAGGCAGTACTTTCAAAAGCTGCTGAAAAAGATGTAGTCATCGATTCATTGAAACAGGAAATCCAGAAGGAAAAAGCTGAAAAGGAAAAATGGTACAAGGTTCTTTTCAAAAAGTTTTCGATTATAATCGGAAATAAAACGATAGAAGTAAACAAAGGATTAAAAGATGCGTATCTTGATAAGTCTAAGCAGCTAGAAACTTGGGAATATCGATCTGGAGATGAACTTATATCTATAGGTAACGGTTATAAAAAACTTCGCGTTAATAACTGGAAAGACTACCAAGACGCAAAAAAAAAGCCTAGAGATACTGATTATGATATGAGTTGGTAAGGATTTTGATAAAACGACATATCTTGTTTATTTGATTAATTGACGCTTATTGTGTTTTTTTTATTTCTGCGTTGAAGAAGTTGAGCTTGGAGTCATCATTTTCTAGATAACTCCAAGTTTTATCTCTTTGATTCTACAAAAACTTCCGTCAATGCTTCTCGCAAGGGAGAGCCTAAAAAAAAGCTCGGTAACTTTACGCAGCTGACAAAACTGCGGGAAACCGAGCCATAAAACCTTGAATGGACAAATAGAATAGGGGTACCATTCCCCCAACAAATGACCACTCAAGGATTCTTACAAAAAAACATGGAGCTTTTGTAACAAATTTGGCTCAAAAGCCTGCTCCATAAATCAAAGAAGCATTATAAAGATGGGAGTTGCACCCACAATATCACGGCTTGGTGCACCAAACCGTGCCCGCTACTCGTTTGCGGGCATCATATATAATGCTTCAAGAATACTTCAGACTACAGCCCAGGGAGCAAAGCCCTTAAAAATACACTTACATCTGAAGCACAATTAAAAAAGCCGGTGAAGTTCGCCACACTTCCTCAAACCCCAGACAATTCTTGTCTGACCTCGCAGCAGGCATCTCTGCATTAACCGACAAATAAAATCAAGCCCTGATTGCCCAACAGCGAATGAATGTCGCTGAGGTGAACAGTCAGGTCGTACAGAGTCCCCTGCACGAACTCTGCTTGAAATACCCTACGATATCATACTGAAAACATACTACAGTTGAATCGGTCGATAAGGCATTAATACAAATAACATGAAGGCAACTGTTTTGTCAATCTTTTTTTATAAAAACTTGGGTTTTACTGTTGCTTATTGAAGTTATTTGTGCTAAAAGAAAGATATCAGAGATTTGGAATACTTTAGCTATTAGTTTTTGTTCTCTGAAACAGAAACATTAAATAAATACACATTGAATTGAAATATTCAGTGTTTAGCATCGACTGGCGGACCCTACGGACTGAATCCATCAGAAACCCGAAGGCAAAAAGGCGCATGTATTCCAAAGGAGCCACCTGACAAAAATATAAGGAAAGAGATAATCTAATTTCTCAAAGATTCTAAAACATACTTATATTTCCTTATATTTAAAATCAATTTATATTTTTAATCTTCTCAAACTTATTAACTTGTTATTTTGTATTTTTTTTGCGTAGTTGTTCGCTTTTGTAAAAAAAATAGGAAATCAGAACAGATATATAAAACAATTAACAATTGGAGAATTTTATGGCAGTAAAACAGATATTGGATATGAAGGACGAGCTGGTATTTCCAGTGGAAGCAATCTTAATCAGAGATTGGAAGAACTTGGAACTGAAACAAATCGGAACAGTAATTCCGGAATCGGACAACGTGTATTTCATAGCGAAAGAAAAGGGCCTTGTAAATTGGAAAACACCGAAGCAATTTCTGAAATGTACATTGGCAGACGGGAATCTGAAATCAGTGATTTACATATCGAAGAAAGGCTTTCCGGCAATAATGAAATCTTACACAGCGAGAGGAGCTCTGAAGCAGGCAATTCAGATTTGCAATACACAGGGCTGGAAAACTGACAGATTTCACATCGAGTGCGCACTGTCGAATCTGGAAATGGAATTGGAGTAAGTTTGTTTTAGAGGATTACGAGCGCAGATCTGCGCTCGTACTATCGGATGTAATTAAGGACTTACAGTGTATTTCTATTCAAGTAGAACTTTAATTACAAATTAATTGTCATATTGCATAATTTATATGGAGCTAAAACAATGTGTAAAATAAATGAACTAGGTTGGATTAAAAAACAGTTTATCGAGCATAATCCAGATGAACTGAAAGAGAGTTATGTTTTTACTATTGATGGTG
>JAILQA010000483.1 GCA_024699205.1 Treponema sp.
GATTTATTTCGACTCTTTGCTCCTGAAAGAGACATGCTCACATTTCTGAGATTGTTCAAAGTAGATTCAAAATCATAGCGGGGTTGAATTATAAGTTTTTGATTTTCAGATGAATCAGAAGAAACAGAAGAATCCACGGAATCAGAAGCCCCAGAAGCAGCAGTTCCATCAAAAGAAGTTTCAAATGCAGCAGAATCCATTCTGAGACTTCCCTTTTCTATATTGATTTCTCTGTCTGCAAAATAAGCTTCATCTTTTTTATGCGTACTAAAAACAACAGTTTTTCCTTCCCTAGCCAGCGATTTGAGCATTGAAATTACTTCAAACCGTGAAATACCATCCAGACCGGCAGACGGCTCATCAAAAAACAGAACATCACCATCCATTGCAATAATACCCGCAATTGCAAGCCGCCTTTGTTCACCACCACTTAAATAAAAAGTCTGTCTTTCTCCAAACTCATCATAAGGCAGATTTACCTTATTCATTGCATTTATGACTTTTTCTTTTAAGTCTTTCCCTTTATAACCCTGATTTCGTGGACCAAAAGCTACATCATCAGCAGCAAAACTTTCAAACAAGGCTGCAGAGCAATTTTGCTGCGCAATAAGAGGTTTACTTATAGAGCGAATCTCTCCTTCGCTTTGGGTTAAAAGCCCGCATGCCAGTTCCATTAATGTAGATTTTCCAGCTCCAGAGGCTCCCGTCAAAGCAACAAGTTCCCCTCGATGAAGGGCAAAACTTATATCTTTTAAGGTTCTTTCTCCATCATCCTTTGAATATTTAAAGGAAACATGAGAAAAAGTCAGCGTAGTTTCCGCGTTTTTTGTTTTAACAGCAGCATTTTGCTCAGAATCCAACGCTTCATCCGCTGTACTTGTCTGTATTTTTTTTAGCCTTGGCCCCTGGATTTTTTCCACAAGTTCATCATTATTAAAAAAATCAAAACAGGAACCCGTGTAAAGGATTTTACCATTTTCCAGCATAATAACCGATTCTGCTTCACGAATTGCTTCCATATCATGAGTGATGTGAATAATTGTATTTCCTTCCTTATGCCAGTAGCGTAAAAAATCAAAAATATTCGAACGTGTGTCCGGATCAATCATTGCAACTGCTTCATCAAGAATTAAAATCTCCGGCCAGATTGCAATCATTCCACTTAAAGCAGTTTTTTGAGTCTGCCCTAGAGAAAGCGCAGAGGTCGAAGCTTCAGCTTTTTCCAGTAAATCAACTATATTAAGACATTCAATTGTACGTAATTCAACTTCTGCCTGACTGAGTCCGAGATTTTGTGGCCCAAAAGCTGTATCTCTTGATACAATTCCACTAACAACCTGGTCTTTGGGAGACTGAAAAACAAGCCCGATTCTTGCCTCCTTATCAATTTCCAGCTGTCCGGAATCCTGATTCAATAATCCGCAGATAATTCTTGCAAGAGTACTTTTTCCGCTGCCGTTTGAACCGATTATTGCAGTATAACTTCCGCGGTCAATTTCAAAAGAGATATCATCAATTACTTTTTTTTGAGCAGAATAAGAAAAGTTTAAGTTTTTAGCAGAAATTACACTCATGCTCACACTATAGCATAAAAAAAGACTGAAAGCAAAACTTTCAGCCTTTTTTAAGTTTCATTTAATTAGAAAAAATTAGTTCTCGAGAGTAACTGTAACAATCAAAGTTCCTTTCTTTGGCTCGTTAGTAACTACAACAGGAGGTGTAGAACCAGTATCTGGAGTTTCTGTAGATTTTTCACCCATTGTAGTAACCTGAGTCTTAATCTTTGTTGATTTTTGAGAAGCATCTGTCTGAGGTTTTTCAGGATTTCCCGCAGGTGTAAAGGTTGTAGACTGACCGGCACCAACAACAACGGTTCCAGTTGGAGCAGTAGGAGTAATATCCCTTGCAGGTGTTGTAGAAGTTGCAGGTGGCTGAGCTGCTTCTGGCTGAGTTTCAGTAGTAGTAGTTGTTGTTGCAGGTGCAACAGCAACTTCTGTACCTGCGTCCTGATTTGCACTTGCTTCTGTTGTATCTGTGCCTGCATCAGCTACTTCTGTACTTGCAGCAGTTTCTTCTGTTGTACCTTCAGCTGTTGAAGAGTCAGAACTTTCTTCAGCAACACTTTCTTCAGACTCTTCTTCCGCTTCTTCTTCCTGTTTTGCAAGTTCCTGCATCATTTTGTTAAAGCGTTTTGCAGAATAAACAGCAACTGCTCCTTCTCGACAGGATACTGCACCCTTTGCCGAAATTGTAAAGTCTGTACCACGTACAGAAGCTACAGCTACGGCTGTTCTTGCTGTGTAATCAATTTTTTTATTTTCTGTGTGAGTTACTTTTGATCGTACTGAACCAGTGTTTACATAAAGACTTACCTTGTCTTTTGATTCAGATGTAGAAAGAGTTTCAAGAGTAACTCGGGTTAATGCCGGAACAGCAAGTACAGAACCATTAATGTTCAATCTTGCTTCTGATTGGAAACCAGTGTTAATTGTTTCTGATTGGGAGATTGTATCACCAACAGATAAGGCAACCCACTGGCCGTTACGACTTACTTCTACCTTTCCTTTGATGTAGGTAACTTTAGCATCAGCACCAAAAAAAGGATAACAAACTAAAAAAGCAACAAAAGCGGCTATCAAAAGTTTAATGTTTAATTTTTTCATAAAGCCCCTCGCTTAAAAAAAATTAGAATGATACAGCAAATTTCAAAGTTGCTGTCAAATTATTATTATCTTTTTGAGATGTAACATCAAAATAACTTGTAACGTCTAAACCAATTTGAAAATCTGAGAAAATACTATAGGTAAGGAAGAAATCCATCTCTACACCCTGAGAATCAAACGATGTTTCAGGACAAGCAATATAATATTTTCCTATCACAGCAAGACTCATGTTGTTCAAGATAACTGTAGCTGAAACCTTAGGAAGCAAGGATGAAGATGTTTCAGGAGCAGTTATAGAAGCAACAATAGATCTTGAAGTAATTCCTACGAAAGGACTAAAAGGTCCATGCTTTCCAGACGCATATTCAGCACCAGCAGAGAAGAAGAAAATGTCGGAAAGATAAAAATACAAATCCAAAGAAGAATAATTCATCAGATTTTTAAAATCTTTTGTTCCAAATATTGTTGAAACATTGTAGAAGGACATATTTGTGATTGGACCAGTAAGCCACAAGGTAGCATAATATCGGTTTGCTTTCTGTTCGCCAAAATCAAGACATCCATTCAACTGGAAAACAAGTGACTGATTTCCAAATAATGCCGGGAATTCAAGCGATGCATTGAAAGGTAGATATGGATTTGACAGTGTATAAAGAGCACTGTCATAACTATATGCATAGGCTTCCCCGTCAAGCATTGTTATCAGCTGAGA
>JAILQA010000490.1 GCA_024699205.1 Treponema sp.
AAAGTTGTTGGAATCTCCGCAGGCTGGCATAAGGGAAGAAAACTTACCTATTTCGATATTCCCTGTTCCTATTACGATGGTTATGACAAAAGCAATAAGCCTTTTGAAAGTGCGATTGAAACAATAAACATACAGATGCCACAAAGTCAGCAAAAGGAACTTGAAAATAAAGGGCCGACCGTAAGAATCTGTACTCCTATTTGTTTTGATGATTCCTTTACGGATGTAATAAGGCCACTCTTTTTGAATGGGTCAGAGCTTTTGATAAACATTACTGACGATTCCTGGTCTCTCAAGGATTCTAGCGAAATCCAGCATTTCGTTGTAGCTTCTTACAGAGCAATTGAATACAGAACAACAATGATACGCTCGGCAAATGCGGGCTATTCAGTAGTATTAAATCCGACAGGTAAAATTATTGCAGACGAGCCCCTCTTTACAGATTATTCGCTCAATTTTGATGTACCGATTTATCAGAGAGTTCTTACCACTTATGCAGTATTCGGTAACTGGTTGCCTTATCTTTGTATAATAATCTCCTTCTTTACAGCAGTGTTTATGTGCAAATCTTTTGTAAAATCTGACTATATTCCTAGCGAAAGAAAAATTAAAAAGAAAAAGCACAAAAAACATTCAAAGAAAAAATAATTTGTCAATAACCTGAAGTTACATTTAACGTTAATGCATAAATTTTTTTTTTTGTCAAGAAAAATACTTTTTAAAAATTTCCTTTTTTTTTTGAAAAAACTCTTGTATTATCATATCTAGTGTTATATCATTATTTAACGCTATAAAAAAACGCTATATCTAATGTATAATAAAATGTACATACTAAAAGAGAGGAAATATGCGCTGTCCAAACTGCGGTAGCATGGATGATAAAGTGCTTGAATCACGAACCATGGCTAACGGTGAAAGTATAAGACGTCGAAGAGAATGTCTTAAATGCAGTTTCAGATTCACCAGCTATGAGCGAATTGATGAAAAACCCTTTATGGTCGTAAAAAGAGACGGAAGACGCCAGCCTTTTGATTCTACAAAACTTGGAAAAGGAATTGAAAGAGCACTTGAAAAACGTCCTGTTTCTACAACTACAGTAGAACAAATTACCAGTGATATTGAAGACTCAGCCATAAAAATGGCAAAAGAAGCCCGCGAAATAACAACGGCTGAACTTGGTGAATTAGTCCTTGAAAAACTATATTCAATCGACAAGGTGGCTTATATCAGATTCGCTTCGGTCTATAAGCACTTTGAAAATCTTGAAGAATTTATTACAGAAGTAAAAAGCATAAAAAAAAGGGGTGTCAATACGGACACAAAGGGGAAAACAGATGAGTAACCAATCAATATTTCCAGAATGGAGAAGTTTTTTGGGTTCCAGTTCAGATACTGAAACTAAAGGATTTATCAAATCAGTTGTAAAACGCTCTGGTGAAATTGCAGATTACGATCGCAAGAAAATTGAAAATGCGATTGAGAAAGCCATTGAAGCCGTTGAAAAACAGAAAGACCCTACACGTGCAGCTGCCTTGACTGATTTTGTAGAAGAAAAGCTCAGATTAAAGCTCGCCGGTGCAAGAGCTCATTCTATTCCGGCTATTGAAGAAATCCAGGATATTGTAGAAACAGTTCTTATTGAACAGAATGAAGTTGAAGTTGCAAAGGCTTATATTCTTTATCGTGCACGACATGAAGCTGTACGAGATGCTAAAAACCTCATGGTTGATATTAACAAGACTATGGACGGCTATCTTGGACAGAGCGACTGGCGCGTAAACGAAAACGCAAACGTAAACTTTTCTCTGGGTGGATTAATTCTTCATAACTCAGGAACAATCACAGCAAACTACTGGCTGAACAATATTTATTCAAAGGAAATTGCAGAAGCACACAAAAGCTGCGCTTTCCATATCCATGACCTTTCTATGTTCTCTGGTTATGGTGCAGGCTGGTCTTTGCGTCAGCTGATTACAGAAGGTCTTGGTGGAGTTCCAGATAAAATTACATCAACTCCGGCAACCCATCTTTCTACACTTGTAAACCAGATTGTAAACTTCCTTGGAATTATGCAGAACGAATGGGCAGGTGCACAGGCATTCTCTTCATTTGATACATATCTTGCACCTTTTGTACGTGCTGATAATCTTACAGAAAAACAGGTTCGCCAGTGTATTCAGAGTTATATTTACGGTGTAAATACTCCAAGCCGCTGGGGTTCACAGGCTCCGTTCACAAATATCACGCTTGATTTGGTTTGTCCTGATGATTTGAAAAATAAAAAAGCAATCGTTGGCGGAAAAGAGCAGGATTATACTTACGGTGACTGTCAGAAAGAAATGGATATAATCAACAAGGTATTCATTGAGCTTATGATTGAAGGTGATGCTGACGGACGTGGATTTGCCTACCCTATTCCTACTTACAATATTACCCGCGACTTCGACTGGAATTCAGAGATTTCTAAGCTGCTCTTTACTATGACAGCTCAGTACGGAACTCCAAACTTCCAGAACTTTGTTAATTCTGACTTGAATCCTTCTGATGTTCGTTCAATGTGCTGCCGACTCCAGCTTGATAAACGTGAACTGCGTCGACGTGGTGGTGGTCTTTTTGGTGCTGATGAATTTACAGGTTCTATTGGTGTTGTTACAATTAATATGCCTCAGATTGGCTATCTTGCAAAAAATGAAGAAGAATTTTTCAAGAGACTTGATTACCTCATGGATTTGGCAAAGGAAAGTCTCTGCATAAAGAGAAAGGTTATTCAGAAGCTTTATGACGGAGGATTATTCCCTTATACCCGCCGTTACCTTAAAACTCTTGTAAATCACTTTAATACAATCGGCTTGTGCGGTATGAATGATTGCTGTGTAAACTTCCTTGGTTCGGATATTTCTACACCAAAAGGAAAGGCATTTGCAGAAAAAGTTCTCACCCACATGCGCGAAAGAATTCAGGATTATCAGGAACAGACTGGTGATTTATTCAATCTTGAAGCTACTCCTGCTGAATCTACCTCTTACCGCCTTGCAAAACATGATAAGGAACAATTCCCTGATATCTTTACAAGCGGAACTACAGAACCATTCTACACAAACTCTTCACAGCTTCCTGTTGATTTCACTGCTGATGTATTTGAAGCTCTTGATTTGCAGGAATCTTTGCAGACAAAATACACTGGTGGTACTATGTTCCACGTTTATATGGGTGAAGCTTTAAAAGACTGGAAGAGCTGTGCTGATCTTGTAAGAACTATTTCAAGCAAGTACAGAATTCCGTTCTTTACTATTTCACCTACATACTCAATCTGTAAAGTTCATGGATACCTTATTGGCCAGCAGTTTGAATGTCCAAAATGTAAGGCAGAAAAAGAAAAGGCTTTGAAAGCAAAGCTTAAGGCACTTGAAGCTGAAAAAGAAGCAATTCTTGCAGCTGAAAACAAATAAATGCTAAAGGATTTTTAATAAAATCCGAAATTTTTAGTGTCAAAACAATTGACAAACTAGAAAACCTACACTATATTTAGTGTAGGTGAATAAATAACAAATCTGTAATGATTACAAAATACAAAATCTTACAGAAGAAATAAAAAAGGGAGGAAAAATTATGGAAACAAAAAGAACCATTGCTGAAATCGACAGGGAAATTGCAGAAACCAAAATGGAACTGCAGGATGTTCACGGAACAGAAACAGAAGTTTACGCAAGAATTGTAGGTTACTACAGAGCCGTAAAACACTGGAACAAAGGAAAGAGAGACGAATTTGACCAGCGCAAAATGTTTACTCTCGAAGACAGCAAAGAATATGATATTACTGCTGTTGATACAATAAAAGCCGCAAAAGCAAAACCAGCAGCATCAACAAAAAAAGTATCAGAACCAACTGAAAGTGTTACTTTTGAAATGTATACAAGAAAAACCTGCCCTAACTGTCCTCCTGTAAAAGAGTTCATGTCTCATCTTGATATGGCTGGCCGTTCAATCGATGTAGATACAGACGAAGGTCTTGCAGAAGCAGCTAAAAAAGGTGTTTTTGCATCACCAACAGTTATTTTCTATAATGCCGCAGGCGTAGAGACAGCACGTTGCCATAACGTTGAAGAACTTGAAGCAGTTTTTTCACAGATTAAGGTAACCGCATAATAAATGATGGAATTACCATTAGACAGACCTGCAGGTATTCTGATAAAAACCACTTTGGTTGATTATCCAGGACACGTTGCAGGTTCTTTTTTTCTAAAAGGCTGTAATCTTCGATGTCCCTACTGTTACAATATAGGGCTTGTACTACCAGAAATAACTCCCGATGGCTTGAGTACTGTTCAGGAACTGTTTGACCATCTTGAAAAAAGAAGAAATGTACTTTCCGGACTGGTAATTAGCGGCGGTGAACCTCTTGTAAATGCATACACACCAATAATAATTCATAAAGCCAGGGAACTTGGTTATAAAATAAAAATAGACACAAACGGACTTTTACCAGATAAATTGCAGGAACTCCTTGAGGATAAAACACTCAGGCCTGATTTTGTTGCTCTGGATATAAAAACATCTCCTGCCAGATACGCTGAAACAATGTGTGGCAAACTTTCCTTTTATTCTAAAAATCCAGAGTATCTTGTAGATTTACTCACAAAATCAGTAAAAATAGTAAGTTCTCTTCCAACCGAAAACAGGGAATTCAGAACTGTACTTGTTCCTCCGCTTGTTCAAAAGGAAGATATAAAAGAAATTGCAGCCCTACTTCCAGCTGATGCTTCCTGGCAGTTTGCTCAATTTCAAAACACAAACTGTCTGGATCCCTCTTACAATGAAATTTATCCCTACACCGACAGCGAAGCAAATGAACTCATAGAATATGCAAAATCATTTATAAAGGGAGCAGCTTTGAGATAATTCGCAAGAAAATAATCTTGTTGAAGTGGTTTATGGAAGAAGATAAAACTATAAAAAATCAAGAGCTCATTCCAATAGAAGACCTGGCAAAAAAAATGACAGGGTTTTCAACTAATTATTTTCTTGTAGATGTTCATAAGGACAGAGATTCCTTTTATGCACTCTGGCCCGAAATAATTCACAAAACCCCATCTAAAGATTTTTTCTACACTATCCCAGAAGAATATTTAATCTGTTTTTGCGGCATAATTTTGAATTTGATTATGGACGGAGAACTGGAAAAATCACAGGAATTACTTGAGGCACTTCCACAAGAAGGTCATTTTCCTTTTTATAAGATGGGTCTTGTACTGGTTCATCCAAAGGTTACTTACAGACAGTTTATTGATATACTAAAATATCTTAAAAGTATTAATTTCCAGATAAAAAATGTCGTTCTTACAGCATCCAGACCCTCCATTCTTAATGGTTTTAATGATTTTTCCCGAATAGGACCATTTCTTAAAAATAAAAAAGAAGAATTTATAGACTATCTGTCGCATCTGTATGATAAAGCTATTTGTCCGGCAATTTACGATCTATGTCTTGCCGAGTGGCTTTACCTTCAAAATAAATTGATAGATGCCGAGGTTATTGTCAGCAGATTATTTGATGAATTTAACAAGGCTTGGGAGCAAAGACTTTATTATGTAGCAGCAGCCTTGCAATCCAAAATTCTTATTGCTTTAGGAAAAACGATTCAACCAAATGCATACATAAAAGACATTCGAAAATCCATCAAAGAATCAGGTCATGCTGAATTTTCCTACAATATTGGTGCAGCAGAAATTCTTTGTGCAATGTATACTGGAAACACAAAAGCGATTCAATTCTGGCTCGAAAATGGTGCCCCTGATGAATATTCTGATTTCAATATGCTTGACACCTTCCGTTACATGATAAAAATCCGTTCATACATTATAGTTAAAAATCATGCAGCAGCGATTGCCCTTGTAGAAAAACTACGTCCTCTTCTGGAAGCAGGAAAAAGATGGATGGATTTATGCGAGCTAGATTTATTAAACGCAATTGCCCTTTTTAGAGCAGATAAAAAAGAAGTTGCATTTAAGGCTCTTTCAAGAAGTTTGAAAATTGTCCACAGAAGAAAATATATTCGATTAATTGCAGATGAAGGAGAGGCAATTTTACCTTTAATTAACGCTTTTATCAAAGAAAAAGGCTTGGATAGCTTTGGAAAAGATTTTTTTGAAAAGATTATAACACCAGCCAGAGCCCTTGCAGTTAATTATCCCTTATATTTAAAACCTGTGAAAAACGAAACAATTCTTTCGGATACAGAAACAGAAATCCTTAGATTTTTGGAACGGGGTAAAACAGCTGATGAAATTGCGGAGTACTTTTTAATCAGTCGAAATACAGTAAAATATCATCTTAAAAATCTGTATACAAAGCTGGATGTTACAAACGCAACCGGTGCTGTTTGGGAAGCAAAAGTACAAGGAATTTTATAAATTTGCACTTTATCTCCACTTTACTTATTGACACATTTTTTATTAAATGATAGTATAACTCCATTGTTTATGGCGACCTAGCTCAGTTGGTAGAGCACACGGCTCATATCCGTGATGTCATTGGTTCAATCCCAATGGTCGCTATCAGGGAATCCGATAAGGATTCCTTTTTTATTTTAAATCCTCTTAAAATCATTTTTTCCGACTTCAGATCCCGTAAAACGTCTTATTAAAATTTTAACGAACATGTTAATGATATTAAAATTTTAACGGATTTTAACAAAATCACTTCAACTACCTTCCCCGCAGCAATTTGTAACAAAAAATTATATCTTCAGAACTATTACGTTTTATATAGATTAAAAAAAACAGATTAAAAAAAATGGGTTGTTAAAAATCCAGAAACTGAGTATAATATCTATTATTAATAAT
>JAILQA010000491.1 GCA_024699205.1 Treponema sp.
ACATTTAAAGAAATTGGTGAAGTTCTTGAAGTAAGTGAATCCAGAATTTCACAGCTCCATACAAAAGCAAACCTGCGTTTACGCGCTAAGCTTACTAATTTAAGAAAAGGAATTATTTAATAGTGTATGGTAGATCTAGAACAAATCCGTGAGGAAATGAATAAACAGTACTCAATTGATAAGGAGATTCATAGTGTAGAAGTTCATGCTGATACAATCGATGAAGCCCTTGCTGATGCAGCAGTACAATTGAATTCAAAAGTTTCAGATTTACAATATGAAGTAATAGAAAAGGGCAGTGATGGTTTTTTAGGATTAGGAAAGAAACCCTGGACTCTAACAATTTATCAGGATCCATTAGCTGCTAGTAAAGTAGAAAAAGTTGCCTCACATGGTGAGGTAGTAAAAAATTCTGAAGAAAACGTTGAAGATATAAACAACCGCGACGGTCTTTATTACGTGCGCCATTTCGGAGCAAACCTCGTTTTGAAAGTCATTCCTCCAGTCGGCAAAGGTGAACCAGTTGATATTAAAGATATTCTTAATGATTTAAGACAGCCGGATACAATCGAAATAGACGAATCTCTTGTAAAAAAATATGCAAAACACGGTACAGATAACAATTACAATATTGTTGGTGCTTATAAACATGTTCAGGCAGGAGATGCACTTGTATTTGTTGAAACCACTAAAGATGAAATGAAGGCTATGATAAATGTTTCTGAGCCTTCTAAAGGTGGTTCCGAAGCTTCTCCAGAAGGAATTTTCCGTGCTTTACAGTCTCAGGGGGTTATTGAACAGTGCATTAACATGGATAAGGTTAATGAATTTGTAGATAATCCTGTTTATAACGTTCCTTTTGAAGTTGCTGCTGCTATTCAACCACAGGATGGTATGGATGCTTATATTTCTTATAATTTTGAAACAGATCCTAAAAAATTAAAGGCTAAAGTTTCCGAAACCGGCCAGATAAATTATAAGGAATTAAATCAGATTCAAAATGTAATTTCAGATCAGCCGCTTGCTGTAAAAATCCCTGCAGAGCGTGGTAAGGGCGGTAAAACAATATTTGGTCGTTATCTTGAAGCAAAACATGGTCGAGATATTCAGATTCAGCTTGGTGAAAATGTTCGTCTGGATCGTGATGGTGTTACAATCAAAGCGGCAATTGACGGTGAAGTTATGCTCGTCAATGGAAAGGTAACTGTTGTTCCTATTAAATATCTTGATGCTGTTAATGTTAAGACTGGTGATATTAAGTTTGTTGGAACTGTTGTAATCAAAGGTGCCGTTGAAGAAGGTTATAAGGTTGAAGCAACAAATATTGAAATTGGTGGAAACGTCGATCCTTCTACGCTTATTGCTACAGAAAATATCATTGTACGCCAGGGAATTCACGGAAAGGGTGTGGGCTATATTAAAGCCGGTAAATCGCTCTGGGCTAAGTTTATAGATCAGACAAATGTTGAAGTTGAAGAAAATGTAATTGTTTATGATTATATTATGAACTCAAATGTCACTGCGATGAAGAATATCGTCTTACGTGGAAAACGAGCCCAGATAAACGGTGGACATCTTCTTGCAACTGAGGAAATCTGTGCCAGATACATTGGTTCCTCCGGCGGTGGAACTGAAACTATTCTTGAAGTTGGAATTGACCCAAGGTCTAAAATCAGGCTTGTTGAATTGCAAAAACAGCAGCAAATTAAGTCATCAAAATACAGTACAAATGAACTTGATATTCAGAATCTTGAGCAGACAAAGCAGGTACGAAAACGTCTGCCTCAGGAAAAACTGGACAAGTTAAATTCGCTAAAAAATGATAACAAAATTCTTGCAGAAGAACTGGAAGAAATTAATTCAGAAATCGATTCAATTCAGGTTCATTTGCGAGATTTGAAAGCCGTTGGTAAAGTAAAAGTCGAAGGTACGGTTTATGCTGGTGTAAAAATCTATGTCCGTGATTTACTGGACGAAATAAAGATGGATATCAAAAATATCACCTTTAGTTATGATAAAGGTTTCCCTACACCAAAGCATACGTCGTATGAGCCTCCATCCATAAAACAAGAGGAAATAGACCCATATGCAACCAATTGATCTCCAAAACATGTATTCACAGTTATCAAATGTCGCAAAAACAGTTGCCGGTCAACAGCAGGCAGCCCAGCTTAGCGATTCAATTCAACAGCAGCAAAATGTTCAGAAAAATATTGAAAATGCGACAAAAATTCAAAAAATAAACGAACAACCGGATACAAAAACTATAAATCCGGATGGACGAAATAATGGTGGTTCCGGAAACCAAAAACAAAAAAAACGGGATCACGATAATACAGAAAATCAAAACCAAATTCAAAGTTCTGCGTCGATTCAACCTGAATATTTAGGTACAATCATCGATATTACGAGGTAATTATGATTGCGCTTATTGTTGGATTGTGCCTGGTAAATATTGTTTTATGGATTATCTTCTTAATTCGATTTAAGAAATTGTTTTCAACTGACAAAATTATCGAAAATACAAGTGAAAAAATGAACAAGCTTGTAAGCGATATTGATAAAACAACAAAAAGAGATTTGTTTCTTTCTTCTGAAGCAACAAAAAGAATGCAGGGGCTTTTGGATGATGCAGATGCAAAAATGGAACTGTTTAAAGAAGCAACTCAGCGCTTAAGAGAGATGATAGCAGAAGCCGATAAACTTTCGCGCAGAATCCCAAGTCAAAGTCCAATTTATCAGGATGTTGAAGAAGTACATGTTAAATATCCTTCAAATGGAAATCAGCAAAGCAATAAGCAGAGAAATCCTGCACGAAGAAATATTGATTCATATTTGAATAATTCCGTAAAACCAGATAATTCTAAAAATAAAATTACACCTGATACTGCATACGAAGTAGTAAAGACTTCAGAACAGGCAGAGCTTTTTGATGAAGATTCCTCTGCTTCTGCTGTGCATGATTCGCCAATGCAGGTTACACAAGAAGGGGCTGCCTTTAAAGAAGTTCCTCTTATAATCACCAAGGTCTACGAAGAAATTCCGCAAAATAATGAAGGAAAAAGTAAAAAAAATCTATCAAAACAAGTACAAGAACTTTATAATAATGGAAAGTCAGTAGAAGAAAT
>JAILQA010000380.1 GCA_024699205.1 Treponema sp.
TCAAGACAGGCAATCACAAAATGGGAAAGCGATACAGGCTTACCGGATATTTCAAATATCATGACAATTTCAAAATTGTTCAGTATTCCGGTTGATGATTTGATTTCGGAAGAAAAAACTGCCGTTCGTGTAAAATCCCGACTTTACGAAAGTGTCACCGAATATGATATCGATGGCAAAAAGAACTTTGATATTAAGCTTGGTGGTGCTAAAGAAATTACCATTTCTGGAAGTGGGATTAGCAGTGGAACAGAAGGCGGGAATAATGAAGCCGAGGGAGAAAAAATCAAAGTAATTCTTTCTTCGGATACAATTTCTACACTTCAGCAGGATTTTAAAACTAAGATAGATGACATCAAAGGGCGGATTGATATCGATGTAAACCGCGCTAAGACCATCAGCGAAACTTCTGCAAAAGAAGCACTTTATATAGAAGTAATTCTACCGACAAAATATCTTCGTAAAATCGAAGTTGCAGCTTCCTGCAAAAAGATTTCGGTAACCAACCTTACATGCGAAAACCTTGAGTTTGACGGAAGAAGCGATGAAGTTTATGTAGACGGATTCAAGGGAACTTTTGAAATAAACTGCAATCTTGATATGAACATTGAAATCAATTCCTTCTGCGGCTCTGTAGAAGTCAATCAGATTAAGGCAACATCCAGAATGACTGTAAATGAAGCTCAGGATTTTAAGGCTGTCACCAAAGGAATCGCAACATCAATTATCTTTGATGAAAAGGAATCCGACAAATCTGTTGAGACCAAAGAATCTGATGAAGCAAATACAACCAGCGTCTCCAGAGACACTTCCGAAAACATTATTGAGTTGAACGGCTTAAAAAGCGAACTTATCATCTGCCGCAAATAGAGAGGGAATTAAACATGGAAAACAATACAAACAATAATACAATAGAAAACAAATCATACATTTACAAACCGACAAGATTTTACATCATCGTTTTTGCCTTGACCTGGTTTTTCTGGGCACTCGCAATAATATTCCGAAAAAGCCCTGCACTATTTATTTTCATGCTGCTTGGACTTATTATGCCGGCTAGCGTTGCAGTTGTAACTGTTTTTTCATCCAAGAATACCGCCCTAAAAAGCGATTTCAAGCGAAAATTAATCAGATTTTACCGGATTAAACCACTTTCCCTTCTGCTTGCGATTATTTTATTCATGTCGACCGGGGTAATTTCCATCCTGATTTCGCTTTTCTTCGGCGGGTCAATCAATCAGTTGAGTTTTACAGAAGATTTTTCGTTTTCAATCGGCGGGGCGTCTTCTCTGCTCGTAATCCTTCTTGCATCAATAATCGAAGAAGTAGGCTGGCGCGGTTATGGCGAAGATGCCGTCGGTTCATATCACAACTGGTTCATCGAATCACTCATTTTCGGTTGCATTTGGGCAGCCTGGCATCTCCCACTTTTCTGGATTGATGGAACCTATCACTACGGATTACGCCAGATGGGCCCAATTTACATGATAAACTTTCTTGTGAGCACAATCCCGTTCGATTTTATCCAGACCTGGGTTTACGTAAAAAACCGCCGCTCCATGCTCGCAACAATCATTTTCCATATTTTTGTAAATATCACGCAGGAAAAACTCGCCATGACTCCCGAAACAAAAATTATTCAGACTTTTGTTGTAATTGTAGTCTCAGCGATTATCGTCCTTACAAACCGTGATATGTTCTTTGAAACACGCCATGTCGGACGACTGCTGGAATCTCAGGAAGATTAATTGGCACAGTCTCTCAACTCGCCTTCCGCGGCTTACCTACGGACGATAAAAACATGGAACGTAGTTTTGTATTGCAAAACTACAAATGCGGGCAATATTATTTATACTATTAAAAGTTTCATTTTCAGCCCGCATTAACTACATGCTCGGTGCACATCCATTCAAACGCATTATAAATATACATGCATACATACATACTGCCAGTAATACATCTGTCTGATATTGCAAAGGTGTCTGAATACATCAATAACAAATATTTATAATTTTTTTCTGGGAAAATGGTCCGAAATCATCGTTTTTTTACTAATTAATAGATAGCTGGAAATTTATATTTTTATAGGGAGTGTTTATGAAAAATATAACAGAAAAAACTGATGAAATCGAAAAGAAAAATTATGCGGTTGCGATAGAAGACGATTATCTAGATGACGATGAAGACGAACAATCCATTGGAGGGCAGTTTTCAAAGCCATGGTCAGAACTGACATTTGCAGACAATTTTCTTTTCTGTAAAATCATGGAAGACGAAAATATCTGCCGCCAGTTCCTAGAAATCCTTCTTCAGATAAAGATTAAAAGAATAGAGTATCTCAACACAGAAAAAGAATTCAACCCGTCTTACAAAGGCCGGAGCATTCGTCTGGATGTTTTTGTAAAAGATTCTAACCGTGTCTTTGACATAGAGATGCAGTCCAGTCATTTTTCTGATCTTTCTTTAAGGGCAAGATACTATCAGGGTGCAATGGATGTTTCTTTAACCAAGAAGAAAACAAAGTTCAGCAAGCTAAAGGAAAGCTACATTCTTTTTATATGCAAAGGCGACCCGTTCGGACAAAACATACCTGTATATACAGTTAAGCAAACATTTTTTGAAAAACCAGAGTATCCGTATAATGACAGAACCCACAAAGTGTTTTATAATTCAAAGGCATATAAAAGTGCTGACGATAAAGACTTACGTGGACTTTTGGAGTTCATTCAAACAAACAAAGCATCAACAGATTTTTCCCGTAAGCTTAAAGAAAACGTCAAGGTTGCAAAACTCAACAGTAACTGGGAGGACGAATACATGTTTTTCTCTGATTATTTGGAAGAATGCAAGGAAGCCGCAGAACGCGCAGGCATGAAGAAAGGCCTGGAAAAAGGTCTAGCTGAAGGACGCGAAAAAGGTCTGGCAGAAGGTCTCGAAAAAGGAATCGCTGAAGGTATCGAGAAAGGTATTGCAGAAGGACGTGAAAAAGGCGTATATGAAAAATCCATTGAATCTGCAAGAAATATGTTATATGACAACCTCCCGGAAGAAAAAGTTTCGGAATATTCTGGTCTTTCGTTAGATGAGGTTAGAAAACTGGCATTGGAAATTATGTAATAAAAAAGCACCTTCCAAAACTGAACATTATTCAGTTTCAGAAGGTGCCACTACAAACTAATCAATCCGTTATTCAAATGTGATTGTTGCAGGTTCTGTCAAATCAACATTTGAATTATCTGCAAAATTATACCAAAAATGCATTTTACATTCCTTTGGCATATCCTGAGTTACACAAATTTCAAAATCAATAGTAAATGGTTCTTCAGCTTTAATATTGAAACAATCAAAATTATTGCTTGAAATAATCCAGCCATCACTGTTATCAACAAGATGGAAACTCAATTGTTCAATATCCTTATCGGAAGTTGCAGTCGAAATTACATGGATAATCGAACCAGCTGAATAAATTTTTGAGAAATCATTATCATCACTATTAAGTAAAAGTGGATTAGTTGCAGAAACATATCTATTGGCTACTTCCTCATCATCAAAGCCTTCTGTAAAAGTTATTTCTGAATTCTTATCAGCCAAATCAATAACAGTTCCAGATGGATTATTTGTCATATAGATTTTTGTAACAGCGAGTTTTACCCCTTCTACCAGATTCCAGTTATCGTCACGGGCATAGAACTGAACAGCACCTAAAGTACTCTTATTCGCTGGATAGACTATACCGTTGTCTTTGTAGTATTCATTATATTTACCGAACTTAGTCTGATAAGTTGAATAAGTAATTGGAATATTGCTTAATTCATGATATCCAACAAATTTGTAAGACTCACTTTCAATAGAACTCCATAAACTCTTTAAGCTCATTTCTATTGTGACATCATCAGAGCAATTTGAAGAAGCAAGCTCAATATTCAAATATTTATAACCACTTAAATCAACAGTATCTACAAGAATTTTTTCAGATTCAGCCCAGCCCCAACCGTTACTTGTAGTTGTAATTACACGACCTTTACTATCAGACCAAACTATATAGTCTTTTGTAAAGTCATTAAAATAAACTGCATAGTATTTGTATTCAAGAAGAGAAACACCATAATCTTCTCCATCTAATTTAAAGTTATAGGAAACTGTAAACCAAATGGTTTTTCCATAATAATCAGAAACTGT
>JAILQA010000026.1 GCA_024699205.1 Treponema sp.
TACCATAATTATATTCTGCACATAATCAACAGACATTAAGTTAGAAACTTAATTTAAAAAGACAGAAAAATTGTTTTATTGCCTTACTGTAAAGAAATTATTATTTTTTATATGTATGCAGATTGATAATAACTCTAGATTTTCAATTCCCATAATTGATGTTCCAGCAACATCTCAGAATCTCAAGAACTTGCGTGAAAATAATCTCATCACTCTTGCAAAATTATATAAAGTTACATTAGACGAGCTGATTGTAATCAAACAAGAAGAAAGCTCAACTTTGGCGGTTAACGAAGGAATACCACCATATGGAATTGCAAAAGAGATATTGGATTTCATCTCAATTAATGCAAGTAACGAAACAAAACGTGCACTTGAAAAATATTACTTAGTATCTTTACAGTATTACTTGTTATAGAGTCGGACTTTTCATTACAGATTGTTCCTTTCGCGTTATTCATCTACTTGGAGCAGCAATTTTTTTCTGCTAAACTGATTTTATGGATTTTTCAAAGCGACCGCTTAAAATATTTTTCTCCTACTATAAGCCGCATATCGGACTTTTTATCATCGATATGATGTGTGCTTTTTTTATGGCTGCAATTGATGTTGCTTTTCCAATGTTTTCGCGTTATGCCTTGAATACACTCATTCCAAATTATCAGCTTAAAACATTTTTGATTCTTGTTGTAATTTTGTTTGTGGGCTTTTGTATTCATAAAGGCTGCAACTGGTTTGTCGCATACTGGGGTCATGTTTTTGGAAATCGTGTTGAACAGGATATGAGGCGCGATGTTTTTGATCACCTTGAAAAATTGCCCTTCAGTTTTTATGATACCCATCGTACTGGGAAAATTATGTCGCGGGCAACTACAGACCTTTTTGAAATCACAGAGCTGGCACATCATGGACCTGAAGATTTTTCCATCGCAATGCTGAATCTTCTTGGTGCATTTATAATGTTGCTTACAATCCGCTGGGAGCTTGCGATAATTGTTTTTATTACACTGCCTGTAATCATTTTTATTGTTATTACTTCCCGCAAAAAACTTTCGAGCGCATCTACAAGGGTAAAGGAAACTACTGCTGAAGTAAATGCCAGTCTTGAATCAAGTATTTCTGGAATCCGTGTTACAAAAGGTTTTGTTAATGAAGATTATGAGCGCGAACGTTTTGATTATCAGAATAAACAATATAGTGCTGCTAAACAAAATCGTTTTCGGTACATGGCAAGTTTTTTCTCAAATATCGAGTTTTGTAATAATCTCCTTTCTCTTCTTGTGCTTGCTGTTGGTGGTTATTTTATCATGAAAGGAAAAATGACTCTCCCAGATTTAGTTGCGGCTAACTTATTTGTTGCAAGCTTTGTTTCTCCAATCAAAAAACTGAATAATCTTGTAGAACAATTTGCTACGGGAATGGCAGGCTTTAATCGCTTTCTTGAAATTATGCGTACTCCTGTTGAACCCGAAGATGATTCCGATGCGGTTGAAATTCTTTCTGCGCGTGGCAACATCAGTTTTAAGGATGTAGATTTTTCTTATACTCCAGATTTCCCTGTTCTGACAAATATAAATTTGGAAATTCATTCTGGTGAAAAATTTGCATTGGTCGGTGCAAGTGGTGGTGGAAAAACTACAATCTGCAATCTTATCCCTCGCTTTTACGAAATTTCCGCTGGCTCAATCAGCCTTGACGGAATTGATATAAGGCACATAAAAAAACGTTCTCTTCGTAATCAGATTGGAATTGTACAGCAGGATGTATTTTTGTTTGCCGGGACAATCCGCGAAAATATTGCTTATGGAAAACCGGATGCCACGGATGCAGAAATTGAACTTGCCGCCCGTCGTGCCGAAATCCATGATGACATTATGCTTATGCAAAATGGTTATGATTCAATTGTTGGTGAACGTGGTATTAAACTCAGCGGTGGTCAAAAACAGCGTGTTTCTATTGCCCGTTGTTTTCTTAAAAATCCACCAATCCTCATTCTGGATGAAGCAACTTCTGCCCTTGATACTTCAACCGAAATCAAAATCCAGCATTCTTTTGATGAGCTTTCAAAAGGAAGAACAACCCTTGTTATTGCTCATCGACTTTCTACTATTAAGAATGCAAATAAAATTGCCGTTGTAAATGAACATGGAATAGTAGAGCAGGGGACTCATGATGAACTGATGACAAAAAAAGGTGAATATTTCAAGCTTCAGCAGGGACAATTGATTTGATAAAATCAAAATTTTGTCTATGTTGGTAGTTGACATTATCTTATGATTTAATATAATAAAAATATCTATGGCAAAGACGTCATGATCTCTAGGGGTCGTGGCGTCTTTTTTTTGTTTTAACCATGCAAAAGCATCGATTTTGTGTTGTTAGTACCGCGCTTACGCTGACAATAGACTTTCGATGCTTTTTTTATTATCTTTTTTCAAAAAAATTAAGAAATTTTTAATTTTTGCGATTTTAACTATTGACAAAAAAAGGCGGAGAGAGTATATTACTTTTCACCGTCGCAAGAGAGCGACGCGGTCTTTGACAAATCAGGGAAGGAAACAATCAACTATATAATTTTTTATATGTTTTTAATCAGAGAATAAAACATACCTAAACGTGAACCGGTTCAGGTTCACGGTCAATTCAGCGAAAAATAAAAGCTGGGTTATACGATTTATGTGGAAATCAATGCCCTTCGGGGCTTTGAAATAATCATGGAGAGTTTGATCCTGGCTCAGAACGAACGCTGGCGGCGCGTCTTAAGCATGCAAGTCGGACGGCAAGATTAGAGCTTGC
>JAILQA010000040.1 GCA_024699205.1 Treponema sp.
AAAGTTCTGGGAGGGATTATCGGCGGTATAGTTTGCCTTTTGTTTATTGCATGGGTTGCTTTTTTTATTTCCAAGTATTTTATTTTTTCTGATTATTACAGCATCCGGACCAAAGTTGCACGAAATCCTGGTATGAATAATGGTTATGTTCCTCAGGGCTGCACTTACAATGATGATGAAGATTATTACATCACAGCTGGTTATATGAAAGATGAATCTGCCAGTCGCATTTATAAGGTTGACAAAAAAAATAGAAAAATTACTTATTACAGCTTGTCGTCAAACGGTCAGGATTTTCTTGGACATACAGGCGGTATTCAGTATGCAAAAGGATATTTTTATATTGCGAACGAAAGCGATGGTTTGTATAAGTTCTCTGCAAGCCTGCTCAAGGATAATAAAACTGTAGAAATCGGCTCTCCAATCCAGGTAAATAATCATTCTTCCTTTGTTTTTTCTGATGATACTTATCTTTATGTCGGCGAGTTTAATAATGATACTTCCTATCCGTGCTACAATGAAATCCAATACAATGGCAAAACTCAACGTGCAATTGTAACAAAATACGCACTTGATAATCTTGAAAAAGCTCTGGAAATCTACTCTATTCCAAACGAAATCCAGGGTTTTGCGGTAACACCGTCAGGAAAAATCGTTCTTTCCCGCAGCTGGGCTTTATATAAATCCGATTATTTTATTTTTGAACCTGAGGATTTGATTGATACAAAGCAGACGTACGACGGCGCAAAAGTATATTTTCTTGACCGCGAAAACTGTTCTAAATCTTTTAAAGCTCTTCCAATGAGTGAAGATTTGGATTATGCAAACGGAAAAGTTTTGTGTATGTCTGAATGTGCCTGCAATAAATATATTCTTGGTAAGTTCTATTTTGATTTCTTTATTTACGGTTTGAAAATGGACTAAAAATCTATTGAAGCTTTTTCAAATTGTCCTGTAATACCGACAGATAAGCTTTTCCATAAAATGCCTGATTAAGGGTAGTGGAATGGAGCGAATCTAAAACAAGGATATTGCAGGACGCTTTTTTTGCCTTATTGATGATGGCTTTTGCGTATTTTTTGTCAGACAATTCTGTTACATAAATGTCGTTGATATCTTCTTCATTTAGTCTGGCTGCCAATTCTTCAATCCTCTGTTCAAGTAGTTCTTTTTCCAGCGCAGATTGTTTTTGTTCTGACGGTGTTGCAGTTATCGGGCAGTTTTCATAAATGGAGTCAACTTTAAGCCCATATTGTTTCCAGCTTTCAAAGGGAAAACGGTCTGCAAAAATAATCGCTTTATTATCCAGACCTTCAATTGTAAAGGCAAACTCATCATTAAGCTTGTTGAGTAAATCGGTATAAGTTTTGTTTGATTCTTCATACAGCTGCTGTTTTGATGGTTCAATTTTAATAATTGCCTGGGCAATTAGATTGCAGCAAGCTGCCGCGTAGTAAGGATTCAGCCAGAAATGTTCATCGAGCCTTTGTAAGCCAAGGCTTTCTTTTATACCGTCAGCAAGATTCAATGCAATTTGATTTTGATTTTCTGGGGCCTTGATAATTTCGCTAATCCATTGGTCCGTGCTGTTACCGCAATAAATAACTAAATCAGCATTTTTTATTTGTGAAATATCTCCGCTTGAAGCTGCAAAAGAATGAATATCAAAGCCGCTTTTTTCAATCATATATAAAAGAAGCTTGTCATTATTTCCTTCATTTATGATAGTTCTGGTCCAGTCATAAATAGGGAAAAAGGTAACGGCAATTCTTTTTCTATCAGATAAATCAATCTGTTTTCTAGGTTTACAAGAGAAAAATAAAATCTGTGCAAAAAATAAAATAAAACAAAAATACCAGACACGTTTTTTCTGCATAAAAATCTTCCGTATGAAATCTGATTTACCAGAGCATTTAGAATAATTTCTTTAATCCTGAAGTAACCGCTTCTTTTGCCTTATCCTTTGCTTTATTTGTTGCTTCATCTACTTTGCTCTTTGCTGCATTCTTCAAGGCGTTTTCGGCTTCTGTGCGTTTATTTTCAAGCTGTTTGTAAATATTATTTACAGACTCAACATATCCATTGACTTTAGCTTTTATATCATCAAAGGATTTTATTTCTCCTAAGGCAACACCAGAAGCTTCATTTAATTTTGCAATTAATTCTGTCTGGGCTTTATTTGTTATTACAGAGAGCTGATTTTTTAATTCGCTGGAGAGGGCAGCTATAAACTGTTTGTCAACATCAGAAGTAAGATTCAGATTTAAACCACTGGAAACCGTATAACCGATTGTAGTTGCTAAATCCATAGATTTAATATTTGCCATCACGTTTGAATAAATATCAGAAGCAAAAGCCGGCTCAAATGGAACAGTTGTTATGTTCATGTCTGTAAACTTTCCACTTCCTGTAATATCAAATCCATCATCTTCATAAATCTTAAAAAGCAAATCAAGATTACTATTAGTTTCAATGCCTGGAACGCCAGGTGCATCTCCAAACTTGCTTGTAGGATAATTCAATGGAAGCTTGTCACAATTATAATTTGCAGTAACAAGAGGTGCTTTAGATTCAGAACGGGTATCTACAGAAAGTTTTGCATAATGATCCAGTTCTTTGAAGCTGAGACTAACTGTTCCTGTTGCAGGTTTTCCTGTTTTATCCATATCATTTGTGATATTTTCTGCATCAAAGGCAAAGTTAGGGCCTGAACCAGCTGCTTTTTTAATCCAGATTTTAGGAGTTGAATCAATCTTATAGAAAACAGTTCGTCCTTCTGCACGCTGTGTGATTGTTGAAGTTTTCTTAACTTTCTCTGCTTTTTTTGCAGTATCATCCTTTGAAGAATTTTTTGCCTGCATAAGATATCCAACGCCTTTTTGTACGTAAGGATAGTATTTTCCAAGAACCTGATATGCAATTGTATCAAAGGTCTGAGTTACAAAGCGTTTTCCATCAGAAATATTGAGGGAAGTGATTTTTGAAATCTCTGTGCTTACTAAGTTTGTGTCATTTTGAATGGCAGTTTGAATGTTTGTAGCCAGAGAAGTGGCTTTTGAAACATCTGATTTTAGATCTCGTGAAATTGTATCAGTTTCTTTTTTTAGGACAGAAACATCGTTGTAAGTTGTATTTAACAGTTCAATTGTTTCTTTGAGTTTAATAGGATCGGTTTTTACTGCGTTTATATCAATTTTTGAGATTTCCTGGGCGTTATTAACTGTTGAAGTAACTTTTGTGCTGATTTGCTTTGAGCGTTCTGTCCAGCTTGAAACTAATCTTTTTGCTTCTTCTTCAGTCTCTTTTGCAACTGTCGGTGTCTGTAACTGAGCATAACAGTCTTTTATAATGGTTTCTGGATTGTATTTATCAAAAAGACCGGTTACAGAAGAAGTAAGTGTATCCATTGCAATGTCTGTTTTTTCTGATAAGGATTTCATAAAGGCAGAATCAGCATTTTTTGCCTCTTTTTCTGCTTTTTTTGCCTTCTTTTTTTCGTATTTTGCCCGCAGTTGTTCAGAAATATCTCCTGAATATTTTCTGTCGGTGTTTGTTGCAACTCCAGTTATTGAAAGCTCATTTGCAACAAAGCGGGCACGGAGCAATTGCAGCATGTCAAAATCAAAATTGACTCCTTCAACCGAAAAGAGGTTTTTCATTGGCTCATTTTTATTTGCAACTTCAAGCCCGTCCATCCTGAAATGAGCGTTTAAAAAACTGATGTCTAAATCGCGAATATCACATTTTGCTTCAAAAGTTGATTCACAGATAGATTTTATTGCTTTTGTGGCGATTATATTTTTTGTAGCTGTAATCACAATCACTACAGCCGCAATAAAAGCTACAGTTGCAATAAGAGGAACCCATCTTACGCGCCCCTTCTGAGACTTAATCTCTTTAGCAAGGGTTTTAAGCTGTGCCAATTCCTTTTTAGTAAACATTAAATCTTTAGGAATTGAGTAAAGGGCTATATCCTTTTTATTTTTTCCACATTCTTTAATCAGGGAAGTCAGATATTCTTTATCCTGCTTTATATAGATTTTTTTATAAAGGCGTTTTTCCAGCTGTTTTTCGGTATAAGCTTTTGTAAAGAGTTTTGGAAGTTTTGAAGTCGGTATAGTTTTTTTTGTATCTTTAAGTTCTTTTTTCATACCATTTCTCCAATTTTCTGAATGAGTGGAATCTTAGAAAGGAAAGTCACAAGCTTTGATTTTCTGATAACCGGAGCAAGACTTGCACGCCAGTATTTTAAGATAAGTCTTGTAAGCCAATAAAGAGGAGTGTAGGCCAGTAGCGACAAAACCAGAGAACCACAAACTATGGAATTATTGAACTTTGTAAAGCCAACAAAGGGAACGTCAAGCAGTTTAGAGAATACAGGTTCTAATTTATCGAGAGTCAAAATCCAGTAACCTACGTTGTCAAAAATCGGATCTAAAAGTGGGGCGAGCAGGGAAAAAAGAAAGGTAAAAAGAATAAATG
>JAILQA010000041.1 GCA_024699205.1 Treponema sp.
TACCATAAGAATTCCTTCGTCATTTATAATTTCTTATCAATGATTTTATTTGGAAAAATGATTTTTGTTCAATAGTAACTTAGTTCTTTTTTTAGTAACTTTGGTTATTTTTTAATTGTTTCAATTTTGAATACATCGCCCTGTAAACAATTGCACAGAGAGTCAAAAGTTTTATTTCATCATCAGAGACCTCATCAGCAAGGATTTCGTAGGAATCTAAAAAATCGTTTACTGAAAATACACGAGCCAATTGCTGATGGCCACAGTTTTCTATTATTAATTCTGCACGTTCATTATTCAGAATGGGACTTAATGAACCACTGCCTTTGACTTCATTTATATATACGGTATAGCCGTTTGAATATTCTGAATCATAATCATTAAGATTTATAATATCAAAGGCTCTGAACGGGCAGTTTTCATAGTCTGTACCAATTGAATCTGCCATTTTTATTTGATAGTGTGAAAACTTTATTGATTCAAAAAGTGCGATTTTAATTTCGTCTTTATAAAGAGCTTCCAGATGATACGCTTTGTTAGTACGAAAAAGCAGCAGGTTCATCATCAGCACGAAACTTTCTTTTCCGATTTCTTTACCTTTCTTGAAGGTCTTGAGGGCTGAGATATGCGGTCTCTTGTTTGAATCGATTTTTCTTTTTCTGAATTATTTACAATCCCTTTTTTCATCCAAATCCCGGTTTTATAGCGGATTAAGCATACAATAGCGGTGATTGTCCAGGTAAGACCGGTTGTAATCCAGATTCCCCAGAAGCCGATTGGAATAAGATGTCCAAAAAGGATAATTGACGGAACTTTTGTGAGGAAAGGAGCAATTCCGATTCGGCAGGCAACCTCGCATATACCGTTTATCATGGAAAAAGCAGTGTCACCGCAGCCGTTTAATACTGCACGCGGTACGTAAATCATTCCCAGGGCAAAATAACAGACAGATGTAATCATCAGAGCTTTGGCACCGATTGAAATTACCTGAGGGTCTTTTACAAAGGCTCCGATAATCGTACTTCCTAAGAAATGGAAAATCGGCAATACGGAAAGACTGAATATCAGTACAATAAAAGAACCGCGATGGAAACCTTTTTTTACTCTTTCAATCTGACCTGCTCCAAGATTCTGACCTGAATAATTTGTGATTGCGGCTCCAACTGAACCGTAAGGCTGCTGGACAAGCTGTTCTACCCTCATTACGATTGTGTAGGCGGCCATGACAGTTTCGCCAAAGGTGTTTACAATTCCCTGCAAAACCATCATCGAAATAGAAATCATTGAACCTTGCAGCGAAATTGGGATTCCGAATCTGAAGGAACGGGCAATTATAGCGGTATGCGGTTTTAATTCATCCTTTGTGAGGCGGAAATATTCAATTTTTTTGTAGGAATAAATCAGGCTGGTAACGGCGGAAATTGCCTGTGAAATGATTGTAGCCAGTGCAACACCAAAAACTCCCCAGTGGAAGGCCAGAACAAAGACCAGGTCCAGGACAAGATTTACAATACTGGAAAGAATGAGAAAATATAAGGGCGACTTGGAATCACCAAAGGCACGGAGGATTGATGCAACGCCATTGTAAAACGCTATAAAAAGGATGCCGCAGCAGGTTGTACGCATGTAGATGATTGAGTCGTGGAGGATGGAGGGCGGGCAGTTAAGAAGCTGCAGCAACTGAGGACAAAAGGCAAAGGCCAGAATGCTCACTATAATAGAAGCAAATCCTAAAACATAAACTGA
Source organism: Treponema sp. (assembly GCA_024699205.1). GTDB lineage: Bacteria > Spirochaetota > Spirochaetia > Treponematales > Treponemataceae > Treponema_D. Next base: position 1,747 of record JAILQA010000041.1, read on the forward strand.
ATTGCCGATTGTTGCGCGTACGTTTTTATAGTCCTTGGCACCAAAATACTGGGCAACTACAATTCCTATACCGATTGCCAGCCCAGAACTTAGTGAAAAACAGAAAAAGCCCATGGAGCCGCAGGTACCGACAGCCGCAATTGCATTTGCACCGACAAAGTTACCTACGATGATAGAATCTACCATATTATAGAACTGCTGAAAGATGTTTCCGATTAAAAGGGGTGCCGCAAATGAAAGAATGTGCTTTACTGGAGAACCGACAGTCATATCGGTTATGTTATTTTTTGCCGCACTTTTTTGCCTTGTGCTGCTGACAGGCTTCTTTGTATTCATATTCATCGGTTTTAATATAGTGATTTTAATATTTTATAGAATGTATTTTGTTATCAAATAATAGAATGAATCTTTATTCCCCCTGCTATTTCCAATTAATTAAAAAAGTGCTAAAATCCTTTTTACATTTCATTTTATGGAGGGTACAAATTATGGTACCAGTTTTAATTAAAGATTTACTTTCTTCTAAGCCGGACGGTCGCAGTGTTAAGGTATGCGGCTGGGTTCGTACTGTTCGTGACTCAAAAGGTCTTGTTTTTATTCAGGTAAATGATGGCAGCTGTTTTGCCAACATTCAGCTCACTTTTGACAGAAATAATCCTTCCAAAAATGCAAATGTAAATCAGATTGAAGAAGAACTCAAAAAACTCAATACAGGTGCTTCTGTTCGCGCTACAGGTTCGTTGATTGAATCTCCTGCAAGCGGACAGGCTGTTGAAGTTACTTTGGAAACTCTTGAATGTCTTGGAACTTGTAATCCAGATGAATATCCGCTTCAGAAAAACAAGATGTCTATGGAATATCTTCGCGAAGTTGCTCATTTGCGTGCAAGAACTAACACTTTTGGTGCTGTTTATCGCGTTCGTAACCAGATGGCATTTGCGGTTCATTCATTTTTCCAGGAGCGAGGTTTCCAGTATATAAATGCACCTGAAATCACTTGCTCGGATTGTGAGGGCGCGGGAGAGATGTTCCAGGTTACAACTTTGAGCATGGAAAAAATTGCTGAATTGGGTGTAAAGGCTGGAATCGGCGGCATGAAAGTTGAAGATGCCCACAAGATTGTTGATTACTCTAAGGATTTCTTTGGAAAGAAGGCTTCTCTTACTGTATCTGGTCAGCTTGAAGCAGAAACTCTTGCAACTGCTTTGAGCCGAGTTTACACTTTTGGACCAACTTTCCGTGCAGAAAACTCTAACACACCTCGCCATCTTGCTGAGTTCTGGATGATTGAACCTGAAATGGCTTTCTATGACCTGGATGATGACATGGATATTCAGGAAGACTTTGTAAAATATCTTTTGAACTGGGCTTTGACAAAGTGCCGTGAAGATTTGGAATTCTTTGACAAACGCATTCAGCCTGGTTTGATTGAAAGCCTTACCAAAGTTGCAAATGCAAAATTTGTACGCATAAGCTATACGGAAGCAATTGCAAAATTGGAGGAAGCGGCTGCAAAGGGTGCTAAGTTTGAGTTCAAGCCTTACTGGGGCTGCGATATTGCAACTGAACACGAGCGTTATCTTACAGAAAAGATTTACGGCTGCCCAGTTATGGTTTACAATTATCCAAAGGAGATAAAATCCTTCTATATGAAACAGAATGATGACGGAAAAACTGTAAAAGCCGTTGACGTTCTTGTTCCTGGAATTGGCGAACTTATTGGCGGTTCTGAACGTGAAGAAAACTACGACAAGCTTCTTGCTGCATGTAAAGAACGCAATATGGATATGTCTAATTACGAATGGTATTTGGATTTGCGCCGCTTTGGTACAGTTCCTCATTCTGGATTTGGACTTGGATTTGAACGCCTCATGCGATATGTTACCGGTATGGAAAATATCCGTGATGTAATTCCTTATCCACGCGCACCAAAGCTTGCAGATTTCTAAAAAGCATTAGCAGGAAGAATATTTTTACATCAGAAGATTTTATGGGAATGGAAGAGAATAATCTAAAGAAGATAAAAAAAATAAAGATAAAACTCAAGCATTCGCAAAAAATCAAGAAATTCGGGCAGAAACTTTATTTGTGCTGCTCGAATTTCCAGAACAATACCTTATGGGAAAGCGCCTCTTCCTGCTCTTTCGGCTTTATATTTTCCTTCATTCCTCTTGTACTTATAATCCTTACAATACTTACAGGCATTTTCAGAATTTCACCGGGCATTATCAACTATACGATGAAATTTGCAGATACAATTCAATCAATAGTTGATATCAACCCATTTATACAGACAATTCTGAATATGAAAACCTTTCATGCAATTGATATAGTTCTCGCCTTCTGGATAATCTGGATGGCAAGAAAACTTTTTATTTCCATCATGCAGGCAATGACAAAGATTTTCCGTTCAGTTTCCAAGCGAAAAAACATTCTTAATCAGCTTTTTGTTTTTCTTCTGGAATTTCTGATTGTTGTAATAATCGCAGCGGTAATCATTTTTTCTTTTGTAATGAATCAGCTGGTAACTTCAAGCTCTTTTGACCAGGTGCGCGAATTCTTCCCTAAAATCGTAAATGAAAATTCACATCATATTGTCACCCTGATTATGTATTTTGTAATTTTTATCTGCACGATTTTTGTTTACAGAATTATGGCTGGAACAAAACCACCTGTTCTGCTCTGTATTCTTTATGCCGCTTTGAATGTACTTGCCTTCTTTTTGATTTCTCTGCTTATAAATAAATTTACAAACCTCACAAAATACAATGTTGTTTATGGTACAATTTCTTCTCTTGTAATTTTGATGATGAGGGTTTACTTTTTCTTTATTTTCTTCTTATTTTTTGCCCAGATGATTTACGTAAGCCAGTTTTTTGACACCCTGCTTTTGAGCGAAATCTATCTTTTACCGACAATCGAAACTAAAGGACTTATGCCATCCTTCCGCAGAATGATGTTTGTAAATCCTGCTGCCCTTAAAACAACCGTAAATTCAAAATTCTACAAGGCTGGCGACCTTATTTTTTCAAAGGGAGATTCAGCAGAACAAATTTATTACATTCGCAAGGGTAAAATAATGGAAGAAACAGAAGCAAGTCCTGTTTTCCATGAATCCGGCGAATTTGTCGGAGAAGCCCAGTGCATTTTGAATCAGCCACGAATCGGTAACTGCCTTGCTGTTCAAGATTCCAAGCTGCTTGTTTTTTCTAAAGACGAGTTTATGGATTTGATGCAAAAATCTCCAAAAGCCGCCTCAAAAGCAATCTCCAAAATCTCCGAAGAAACCGCCACAATATACAATGCATAATGTAGAATTAAGAATGCATAATTCAAACAATGCACAGTTTTTGTTTTACAAAAACTGTGAACGAGCCTGGTACCAATTGAAGTTTGAAATTGGATGCAAGGGGCTCGTTGTATTCCCAATTTACAGTTTTTTCTATATAATCTTTTACATGAGTCGTGAAAAGATTGTTGTTTTAGATTTTGGGTCGCAGTATGCACATTTGATTGCAAAACGCTTTAGAATGTTGGGATATTATTCAGAAATCGCCTTGCCTTCTACTTCTCTGGAAGCCTTTGAAAACTGCAAAGGAATTGTTTTTTCCGGCGGACCGTCTTCGGTTTATGATGAAAAAGTACCGGACTTTAATTCTGAAATACTCAATCTTGATATTCCTATTCTCGGCCTGTGTTACGGACACTACATTGTTCAGCTTGGCTATAATGGAAAAGTTGATAAGGCTCCGGTCGGCGAGTTCGGCTTTGCAAGTCTCAATTTTGCAGAAGGCGTTGGTGGGGAGCAATCAAAATGTCCTCTTTTCAAAGGAATTGAAGGTAGCCAGCAGGTTTGGATGAGCCATCAGGACGGTGTTTTGCAAATGGGAGAAGGCTTTGAAATGGTCGGCTCAACCAAAGACTGCCCTTACGCCGCCACACAAAATCTTGCAAAAAAACGATTCAGTCTTCAGTTTCATTGCGAAGTAAAAGACACCCCTTGCGGAAATCAGATTTTCCAGAACTTTGCTGATTACTGCGGAATGAAACAAAACTGGGATCAGGACACAGTTCTTAATATAATCCTTGAAAATATAAAAAAAGAAGCAGACGGTCGCAATGTTCTGCTCTTTTTAAGCGGTGGAGTTGATTCAACAATCACCTTTGCCCTTTTGAATAAAGCCCTTGGCCAGGACCGAGTTTTAGGACTCCACATCGACAACGGTTTTATGCGCAAAAACGAAAGTCATAATGTTGCAGAAGCCTACAGAAAGTTTGGTTTTACTAATTTTATTGTTGAAGATGCCAGTGAATCCTTCCTTAAAGCCATTGCCGGTCTAACCGACCCTCAGAAAAAACGCATGGCAGTAGGCGAAAACTTTATCACAGTAAGAAACGAAGTTACAGCAAAACAAAATCTTGATGATTCATGGCTGCTTGCCCAGGGAACTCTTTATCCTGATATTATAGAAAGTGGCGGAACTAAAAACTCAAATACCATAAAAACTCACCATAACCGGGTTGCAGGTATTCAGGAGCTGATTGCTAAAGGCCTGATTATTGAACCAATCCGCGATTTATATAAGGATGAAGTTCGTTCAATCGGTAAAAAACTGGGACTTTCAGACCAGCTTGTAATGCGCCATCCTTTCCCTGGTCCTGGACTTTCAATCAACGTTTTGTGTTATGATGGAAAATCCTGGTCAGAAAAAGATGAAAGAGAATACAAAGCCGCCCAGGAAGAACTTGATAAAATTAAACTTGATATGTTCTGCGAAAACTGTTCTGCCTCTCTCAAACGAAGCGTTCTTCCAGTACGTTCAGTTGGTGTTCAGGGAGATTTTAGAACTTACCGCTTCCCAGCCCTTCTTACCTTTGCTGATGAAGGCAATGGCTTCTATCACTTCCCTGGCAAACGAGAAAAGATTGAAGCATGTTCATCTACAATAACTAATGCTGCAAAATATATAAATCGTACTTGCATTAAACTTTATCAAAATCCAAAGATTGCAGACAGCGAGCTGAAGCTGCAGGAAGGTTATTGCGACCGCCGCCGTTTAGACCAGTTACGCGAGGTTGATAATATCGTTCTTACCGAACTGCATGAATCCGGCTGGTATAATCAGATTTTCCAGCATCTTACAATAGATTTGCCTTATGCCAGTGCCCCGGACAGAGCGACTTTTGTTCTTCGCCCGGTTTGCTCAGAAGACGTTATGACAGCGCGATTTGCAATGCTGCCAAAAGAGCTTTTGGAAAGAATTGTGCATAAGATTGCGGAGCTTCCGTTTGTAGATGCATTGTATTTTGATGCAACAAATAAGCCACCAGCTACCTTTGGATGGGAGTAGCGGGGGCCTTTGTTGCAATTGGCACATAAGTTGCTGTTGCCCCCGCTTGCAGTTTTGCTAGGCAAAACTGCACATTGGTTCATGTGCATGCTTATATTCTAGTTCAAGTTTTCTACTTCTACTGCCGATAATTGTTCTGATGGAGTATATTCTATGAAGAAATATTGTTTACTATTTGCAGTTTTATCGGCAGTTTTGATTACAACATCGTGTGCTTCAACGGACGAAACACCGGAAGTTCCCTCAGAACAGCCTAATTTACAGTTACTTATTCTCCAGGGCCGCTATGATGAAGCAAAAAGTCTCTTTTTTACAGATTTGGACGTAAACCAGCCGGACGTAGATAAAAACACTGCCTTACATGTTGCCGCATCAATGGGAAGCGTTGATATGATAGAATATCTTATTGCACGCGGAGCAGATACAACCTTACGAAACAGAGACGGCAATACACCTATTCACATAGCAATCATGAACAGAAAATATGATGCTATCCGTGCGCTCGCAGAAGCAGGAAAAACAATTTTTGCAACTGACAAAGAAGAAAAAAATGCCCTCGACCTTATTTTTGAAATTGACGGCGAACTTCTTTACAATTCAGTCATTACTCCAAAAACCCTGCACATCACAAATGATGAAGGCCAAACCCTCGTTCATTATTTTATTTTAAACAAAAACCTTACAGCAATTCAAAAATGTGCCTCTCTTGGCGTTGACCTTTCAGTTGAAAATGCCCAGGGCTTAACTCCACTTGAGCTTGCAATGCAGGATACTTCAAATATTATAAACGCAAAAATGGCTGCTGAACTCATAAAAGCAAAATGTGAGCCTATGCGTGGTGAGTTTTCTTACTTTGAAGATACAGTTAGAACTTACAATGTTTCCCTGCGTTTTGCAAACAACAGAACCCCTCTTCATATGGCAGCTTCCTACGGTCACTTAGGAATTGCACAATATCTTCTGGAAAACGGTGCACAGATTGAAGCCCAGGGAAACTTTGGTGCAACTCCGCTTCATACAGCAGTTGAATATGGCCATACAATGATTGCAAAACTTCTTTTGGAAAATGGCGCCAATGTAAATGCCCGTGACCAGATGGGAAGAACGCCATTGCTTTCTAAGATTTCTAGAAAACAACAGCTTGATATGTACACTGCTTTATTAAATTACAAGGCCGATGTCCAAGCAAAAGATATTTATGGAAACACCCCTCTGCACAATGCAACAATAAGCGGAGTAAGCAGTCTTATTTTAAATCGTCTTGTAAAAGAAGGCGCAGATGTAGATGCTCGTAATGAAGACGGTGTTACTCCTCTGGCACTTGCAGTTGAAAACGAACTTATAGATCAGATTTCCTTTTTTGTTAATTTGAATGCAGATATAAACGCAAAAGATAAAATGGGTGAATCTCCATTAACCAAGGCGATTGCCATCGCAACAGAAACAAAAAATCTTTCTGTATTACAAGCCTTGATTACTCCTAACAATGTAAATGCCCGAGATGCAAACGGTGAAACTCCACTTCATCAGGCAGTAAGAGGAAGAGCAAACAAAGCTATAATCCAATATATTGCAAACAGCGAAGCCGATCTTAACGCAAGAAATGCAAACGGTGACAGCATTCTTTATTCAGCAGTAGAAATGAATAACAAAGAAGCCGGCGTTTTCCTTATAGATGAAGGTGCTGATATTTATTCAAGAAACTCAGATGACTTTTCTCCATTAAGACTTGCAATGGTAAAAGGTGGTGATATACGTGACTGGTTTATGAGCAAGAAAGTTATAAACGGCTCTGACGGAAACGGCAATACTCCTCTTCACTATGCAGCAGAATGGAAATATGATGAAAACATTAAATATATAATCGCAAAAGGCGGTGACATAAATAAAAAGAATGCTGTAGGACAAACTCCTTTACACAATGCAGCTAAAGAAAACTCTGCTTCTACAATCAAACTTATTATTGAAAATGGAGCAAATCCGAATGCCCGCGACTTATTGAACAACACACCTCTTCATCAGAGCGTACAGTGGAATACTCTTGAAGCTACAAAAGTCCTAATTTCTATGGGTGCAATAGTTGATGCAAAAAATACTTCTGGAAAAACTCCTCTTGCAATTGCAGCAATTTATGACTCAGCAGACAGTGCAAAAATCCTTCTGGAAAATAAAGCTAACGTAAACTCTTCCGATATCACAGGAAAAACCGTTCTTATGGAAGCAGTTCAGCAGAGATCTGAAAAAGTTATTCCTGTAATTCTTGCTTACGGGGCAAATGTAAACGCTCAGGATATGTACGGACGCAATGCTTATCATGAAGCAGCAGAAATTAAAGACAGGGAAATCATCAGAGTACTGGCAGCCTACGGTGGAAATGCCTTGAGCCGCGATAGTTTTGCAAAAACTCCGTTCTCTCTTGTTGCCAACGAAAACATTGCTTTAATCAACTTTGTACTTGGAAGCGATAAAAATCTTTCTGACAGTGACGGAAACAATCCTCTGCACATTGCAGTTTTGTGCAAGGTTAAGGCTGATACAATGACCGGACTTATTCAATCTGGATACGATATCAATCAGAGAAACAGTAAAGGTCTTACACCGCTCAATTATGCAATTATTCAGAAACAGAATAATCTTGCAAAAATCTTGATTCAGAATAATGCAGATCCATTTGTTGCAGATAACAACGGCGACTGTGCAATTACCCTTGCCTTTAATTCACCAGAAGTTCAGGATATTTTGGATGCACTTCTTAGAAAATATGCAACAACAACAGATTTCCAGGGAGACACAATCCTTCATTATGCCGCACGTTCTGCAAATGAAGAGACTCTCAAACATATTCTGACCTTCGGATTAAATAAAAATGCAACTAACAATAACGGAGAAACCGCTTATGAGGTTGCCCGCCGCTGGAATAATCAGACTGCAATCAAACTTTTGAAATAATTATTTCAGATAATTAACAACTTGTTCTGTGATAAGCGGGATAAGTTGTTTTTTTCTTGAAACAACTCCCTGCAAATAATAAGTGTTGTCTTCCTGTTTTGGGAAGGTTATGAACTGCTCAAACTTAGGTTCGCAATGAATCAGCAGAATGCTTGAGAGGGTTGTAATGTCGGTAACCAGAAGACAGGAGAAAAGGGCTTTGCGGCTGCGACTTTCAATTTCAAGCTCCTTGAGAAAATCATTTTTACGATTGAGAACTTCTTTTGTGCTGCCAACTTCTATCTGGCTTACAGTGTAAGTAACTTTGCCTTCTGTGTATTCCTTCAAATCCTGGCGTACAAGTTCACCTGCGTTTCGGCCGGAAACATTGCTGCCGGCTATAAGGATTTCGTTTCCAAGCTGTTTGATGTCCAAATCGGTGATATCAGAAAGATATTCGGCAATATCGCGATCAACATCGGTTGTAGTGGCAGACTGCAAAATCAAGGTATCAGAAAGGATTCCGCATAATAACAAAGAAGCAATGTCCTTTGGAATTGGGATTTTGTATTCTTTGTAAAGCCCCGCAATCTGAGTTGCTGTAGAACCGACAGGACGATTTATAAAAGTAATTGGATTTTTTGTAGGAATTGCTCCGATTCTATGATGGTCAATTACTTCCTGGATTTTATACTGCTCTACTCCCTCAACAGCCTGGGACATTTCGTTATGATCAACAAGAATAACCTCGATATTCGGTTCTTTCATTAAATCATGCTCTGAAATCATGCCGATAACTTTGTTATTTTCATCAACTACAGGAAGATATTTGCAGTGAACGTTTTTGAGGATGTCCTTGATTTTAGAAACTGTATCATTTATAGAAACGGTTTTTACATCTTTGTCGCCCATTACACTTACTGGCATTGAATAAGCAATCAGCATAGAAGTTGGAGAAGTTGAATATGGACTAACAACTACAGAAACACCGTTCTTTTCGGCAAGCTCACGCAAATCTTTGTTGATTACACAGGCAGAAGTTGTAATAAGAAGCTTTACTTTATGCTCAATACAGATTTTATGAATATCTTCGCGGTCAGATGCAATTACGACAATATCTTCGGAAGCATGGGCATCAAGACGCTTTTTAAAGGTTTCGATTGAAGAAGATGCAACATGGATTGAAGCCTTGAAAATCTTATTGGCATCACCAGAAAGGCAAATCGGCTGAGCGTTCAGAGTTTTTTGAATAAGCTTTATGCTCGTAGAAAAGGTATGTTTTTTTTCGGGATTAAGGATTGTAAGAACTCCCCTTGCAAAACCAGAATAATGCAAAAGCGAAAGGTATTTTCCGTCCTTATCAACGACCGGCATAACGCGGTTTTCTGTTTTTTCCATAAGAGCAATGGATTCCCAAACAGAAAGATTTTCGGGAACGGTTTCCACGTCATACTGCATAAAATATTTTACTTTTGGAACAAGGTCAGGAATATATTCAGGGCGAGGAACATTGAACTTATTAAAAATATATGCTGTCTGCGGATTCAAATGTCCTGCACGTGCGGCCTTATAATTTGGATAGCCCAGGAGATTTTTAAGGCGGGCATAAGCAACAGCCGAAACCACAGCATCTGTATCTGGATTTCTGTGTCCTATAATATAAATTGTTTTTTCCATTTCCATCTTTTCTGTTTCCATAAAAAGATAATAGCAGAAAATATTATTGGACATCAACACCAAGGTTTAATGAGTCATTATCCCCTTACCTTATCACTTCACAAATGCTATACTTTCCTTATGTGTATGAAAAAAAGAACTAACCGCAAAACCTTTCAAATCATAAGTATTATATTAGGATCAATCATTTTTATGGGATTTACAGGCTGCGCTTCGGGATGTGCTTCAAAAACCGCTAAAAGCAAAGGACCTAAGCGCTTTTACAACCCTGATAATATTGTAACAGAAAATCCTGTACCTTTTGAAAACCGCCGCGAAAATCTGGATTTTATTTTTAATAACAAGACTCTTGGAACTACGACAATCACAATGAAACGCAGTGAATGGAATCAGCTTTGTGAAAACTACCGCTATTTTTATAGAAACGAAAACTTTGTGCATGTTGAACTTTATGAGTATAAAAAGGACGGCCAATCCTGGACTATAAAAAATGTAGGATTAAGACAACGCGGAAACTCAAGCAGATTCTGTCCGCAGGGAATTGATAACGGCCGTGGTCAGGGACAGCGTAACGCAGAATGGAGCTGGGATTATTACAACTATGCCGAAAATCCTAATGATGATTACCGTCAGGCACATTTTAAGGTTGATTTTGAAAGATTCCTTGATGACTCAGAAGAACTAAAAATGGCAAATTGTATGAAAAGCGTTGCCCTCAAACGTATGGATCATAGCTGCGGACGGGAGATTTTCTGTTATGATATGTTCCATAAATACGGTATCTGGACGGTTCCGCGCGCAAGTCACACAAGAGTGATTTTCAATTTTATAGAGGATGACAATTCAATTACAGAAGTTGATTACGGCGTTTATGAAATGTTTGAGGAAATAAACAAGCAGTCTTTAAAAGCCCGTGACAGCGAAAATAACCAGGCTCCAAATGCATGGAAAAGCACAAAAGGAAATCTCTGGAAATGCGCCGAAGCTGACCTTGAACATGCCTTTTTAACTGATAGTTCCGGCAAGGGAATGGGAATTGAAAATACCACAATTCTTTTTGATAAAAAAGGAAACCGCACGGGAAAAATCTGGGAAACTTATCCTATGGATTTAAAGACTAATAAAGATAAGTTTGATGAAGCTGCTGCAGAGTTCAAAGCTTTTATTGCGGAACTTAATGCGCTTCCGACTCCTTCCAACCCGAATGACAGAGCTTCAATCGATAAAATCAAGGCTTTTTACGAAAAATGGTTTGATGTTGAGTTTTTTATGAAATCGGAAGCCCTTACAATTTTGTTTGGCATGGATGATGATTACTGGGGAAACGGCAACAATTATTATCTTTACTTTGATACTGCAACAAAAAAATCTACAGGCAAAGTTTATTTTATTCCTTTTGATTTTGATAATTCACTCGGCTGTTCAATTCATCAGGGAGGACTTACAAATAATCCTCTTGACTGGGGAATGGGAGAAAACCGTCCTCTTATGGACAAGCTGCTTATGGTTCCGGAATACAAAAACCGCTTTAAGGAACTGCTGCTGGAAGTTTCTGCTGAAGATTCTTTCTGGAATTATGAAACTTGTAAGGCTCAGTTCGTGTACTGGAAAAAGATGGTTGAACCTTACCTTGGAAGCCGCGATTTGAACATACGAAACAGCATAAAAGTCTGGAATGATTATACCTGGTGCCCGAGCGGTTACTCTATCACCTTCAAATCAAATAATGTTTTTGATGCCACAAGAAAGAGTTTTGAAAAGTGGCTGGAAGATTGATTATTTTCAATTTTGAAAAGAACAACTCACCCCTATTCTCTGCTTCTTCGGCCCCCTTCATTGTGCATAATCAAAAAAAATCGTATACTTACGGAATATGAAAACCTATAAATATGAAACACATCTTCATACATGTCAGGGAAGTGCCTGCGGCTCATCAGCGGGTGCAGATTATATAGAACCTTATTTTAATGCTGGGTATTCGGGCATTTTTGTTACCGATCACTTTTTTGGCGGAAATACAGCAGCATCCAGAGAAGATACCTGGGAAAACCGCATAAATATTTATTGCAGCGGTTATGAAGACGCTCTTAAAGCTGCAGAGCAATTCAACGCTAAGAAGGGATTGACCGGTACTTCCGATGAGTTCAAGGTTTTCTTTGGAATTGAGCAGACTTTTGATGGCGATGATTATCTTGTTTACGGATTGGACAAAGAATATCTCCTTAATCATCCAGAAATTGAAGATATGCGCCACAAAGAACTTTTTGACCTTGTTAATAAGATTGGCGGACTCATGATTCAGGCTCATCCATTCCGCCTGCGAAATTACATCAGTGCTATTCACGTTCATCCGCGCGAAGTTCATGGTGTAGAAGTTTATAACGGCGGAAACAAACCTTCAGAAAACGAACTGGCAATGCTTTATGCAACCCAATATCAATTTCCAATGACAAGCGGCAGTGATATTCATAAGGTGAGTTTTCTTCTTGATGAAAAAGAAAATATTGCTAAGGGAGAAAATGCGGTTGGCGGTCTGGAGTTTAATTCTCCACTCAAGGACGTTTTTGATTACGCAAAAAGAATTAAAAATAAGGAAGGAAAATTGATAGGGCTTCCTTCAAAATCATAAGAAAGCATAATAGGGCAAAACAAGGCATAATTATGAAAGAAAGATTTGGCGTAACACCAGAATTATTAAAGAAAAACTTTATTGAGATTTATGGTGATGGAATTGGTACTAGTGCTGACATTGGTACAGGAGCCGGCGAAATCAGAATGTTTGCATCACCTGCCAGAATAAACATCATCGGCGAGCATATAGACTATAATGGTGGCAAGGTTTTTCCGGCAGCAATCGACAAATATCTTTACTGCGCAATCCGAAAACGAAACGACACAAAAATTGTTTACAATGATTTGTTTTTTGATGGCACCTATACTTTTAACATAAATGATGACTTTAAGTTTGACCCGGCAAATGACTACGCAAACTTTTTAAACGGAATTATGAGCTGCATGAAAAAACGCGGTTGTCATTTTGACTGCGGTTTTGACTGTCTTATTGCAAGTAATGTTCCTAGTGCGGGAGGTATTTCATCTTCATCAGCTTTGGAATGTGGTTTTGCCTGGGCTGTAAGCGAAACTTTTGGTTTTAATATTTCACGCAAGGATATCGCCCTTATGGGGCAGCAGTCTGAGCACGAGTTTATGAACGTAAACTGCGGAATTATGGACCAGTATATAATTGCTACCGGCAAAAAAAACACAGCAGAACTTCTTGATTGTGCAAAAATTGAACACGAATATGTACCTCTTAATCTTGGCGACTACCGTTTTATTGTAATGAACACAAAGAAAAAACGCCGCCTTGCAGATTCAAAATACAATGAACGTCGTGCCCAGTGTGAAGAAGGGCTTGCAACTTTAAAAGCTGCGGCAATCAATTTAACAGCAGATAAATGCAGCGCAAATGCACACGGTAAAATCACAAATACAAAAGATTTGCCTGATTTATGTTCCCTTACTCCTGCTCAGTTTGAAGAATGCAAATCAGCTATAAAAGATGATGTAATTTTGCGCCGCGTAAGACATTGCGTTACAGAAATGGACAGAGTTTTGCAGGCTGTAGAGGCTCTAAAAGCAAACAATTTGCAGGAATTAGGCAGGCTTTTATATGCTTCCCACAATTCTTTGCGTGATGATTACGAGGTTACAGGACTTGAGCTTGATACTCTGGTTGACGTAGCTTCTAAGCAGGATGGATGTATCGGGGCAAGAATGACGGGTGCAGGCTTTGGCGGTTGTGCGATTGCCCTTGTTCATAAGGATAAAACTGAGCAGTTCATTCAGAATGTTCAAAAAGAATATACAAAAGTTGTCGGCTACGAAGGCGGATTTTTTGCCTGCTCAAGTGGCGACGGCGTAAGAGAAATATAAGTTGCATCCATGCAACACCACAAACGAGGAGTTATAAATGAAATACCTTTGCTTAAGTTTTGATGATGGTCCGAATCTTGGTGATGACACAACTATGAACAACATGCTCGATTTGCTCGAAAAGAACAATGTTCCGGCAAGTTTCTTTTTAATCGGAAACAAAATTACACCGGAAAACCGCAAGGTGATTGAACGGGCTCAAAAATTGGGTTGCGACATTCAGAATCACTCCTGGACACATCCTGCAATGGCAGAAATGG
>JAILQA010000069.1 GCA_024699205.1 Treponema sp.
AAGAGCCAAAGTAGACAATTTGGGTGTTTGAAGTAACGCAACCAACAACATCATCCGTAGATACCTTATCTGTCGGGTGCGTTGCGGGGGTGTCCCCCGCAGAGGGGGTAGTGAAAGCCGTTTTTACGGCTGGAGCGAGGGGGAGACTTCCCCCTCCTAACTTATCAACTATACCTTTGATATATTCTGGGGTAGTACCGCAGCAACCGCCTAAAACCATTGGACCAATTTTTGCAAGTTCTTCCATTGCTTCTACAAATTGAGGGGCGGGAACATCAAAAACGGTTTTACCATCTACAACTTTAGGAAGTCCGGCGTTTGGTTTTACAAGAACTGGAACAGAGGCTGCGTGGTAAAGGCGTTCAATTGTCGGCTTCATTTCAAGGGGGCCAAGACTACAGTTTACTCCAACAACTTCTACTCCAAGGCCTTCCAGCATGGCAACCATTGTTTCTGGGCAGGAACCACTTAGGGTTCGACATTCTTTGTCGTAAACGTTGCTTACGATTATTGGAAGACTACCTCTGTCGTTTTCTAAAAGTCCCAGCTCTTCCATTACTTCTTTTGCGGCAAGTACAGCGGCTTTTGATTCGTAGCCGTCGTTCATAGTTTCTATCATTACGCAGTCGATTTTTGGACGGGCTGAATTGCTTTCGGGCTTGGCGTATTTAAAGGCGGCACGGAAGGTTTTCTTGAAAAGAGTTATGCAGTCTTCAAAATCCAGGTCGCCCATTGGTTTTAACAGCTTGCCACAGGAGCCGATGTCAAAGGCGATAAAATAGTTTCCGTCGGGATTTTCCTGCTGGATTTTGTCGCGGGCGGTGTTTGCGTTTTCTATAGCTGCTGCAACAAGGCGTTCGAGCTCAAGTGGGAACTTTGTAATAAAGGCACCAAAGGTGTTTGTGTTTACGATGTTGGAGCCGGCTTTAAAATAATTGTAATGCAGCTGAACTATTCGGTCTGGGTGTTTGATGTTCCAGGTTTCGGGAAGTTCTCCTGGTTTTAAACCCATTCCCTGTAAAACTGTTCCTGTTCCGCCGTCAAAAAAAAGACGTTCTTTTCCTAATAAATCCCGCAATTTTTTCATGCTGGCATTGTAGCATATTGCGGGGGATTTATATAGTAGGGTTTGTGAGAGCCGAGCGAAAGGATTTTCTACAATTCCAAATCAATTACTGTGGCTTCGGTGGCACGGATTAAATCATTTGGAGCAATTTTTATCTGTACTCCCCGCTGGCCGCCACTTATGCAGACTTTGTCATGCAAAATAATGCTTTCGTCTATAAAGGTGCGGAACTTTTTCTTCATTCCGATTGGGGTACAGCCACCGCGAATATAACCTGTAAGTGCTAAAAGTTCTTCTGGTTTTACAGGATTGATTTCTTTGCATCCGGCTGCCTGTCTTGCTTTTTTGAGATTAATTTCGCTTACGGCACTCTGGCAAAAAACACAGATTTCTTTTGTTTCTGTTCGCATTACGATTGTTTTATATACAGTTTCTGCCGGAACTCCAAGTTTTTCTGCCATTCTTGAGGCAGCTCCTCTTGCAAGTTCATGTTCGCCATCATCTTCGTATTCTGCGGCTTCGTAATTTATTCCAAGTCCATCAAGGATTCGCATTGCATTTGTTTTTTTCATATTTTTGTCCTGAATGATTATGTTATTTTACTGGATTTTCTAAAGAGGGGATAGGGGATTGTTTACAAAAAGAGATTCTACAAAGCGATTCCAGAAAAGACTTTCCCCCTTGAAGTTCTCAAAAACTGGCATTATAATCCATAAAGTAAAATTAAGTAAATAATACAGGAGAATTACTTAAAATGACCAGTCAAGACTTTTATAAATCTATCCACAACGAACTTTTTGATAATATCCTTCCTTATTGGGAAAATTATTCCCGCGATACACGTCCTGGTTTTGAAGGATTTTTCGGGCAGATTGATAACGACAATACTTGTCATCCTGAATGTGAACGTTCAATTGTAATGACTTCCCGTTTTTTATGGACTTACAGCAATGTTGCCCGCATGACAAAAGATGACCGTTATCTTAAAATGGCTGATTTTGCCTACGATGTAATCACAAAAAAATATTGGGATAAAAAGAACGGTGGTGTTTACTGGTCAGTTATGGCAGATGGAAGTCCAAAAATCAGCAAAAAGCAGATTTATGGAGAAGCTTTCTGTATTTATGGTCTTTCGGAATACGCCGCAGCCACTCATTCAGAAAATGCTATGAATCTTGCCCTTGTTCTTTTTAATCTTCTGGAAAAATATGCCCGAGATTCATTCCGTGAATCAGCTGCTGACGGATATATTGAAGCTTGTGCTCAGGACTGGTCTCCAACTACAGATATGATTCTTTCTCCAAAAGACATGAACTGTCCTAAGTCGATGAATACAAATCTTCATGTAATGGAAGCTTACACAAATCTCTACCACACGCTCCCCCTTGTTTTCCCGGATGCAAAAGAAATTCGTGCTCAAGTCGGCACCGCCCTTTCAGACCTTGTGCAGATAACTGTAAATAAAATTCTCCAGCCAAATGCACATCTCGGAATGTTCTTTGACATGGACTGGAAGCCTCTTTCTGATGAAATTTCTTATGGTCATGATATTGAGGCCAGCTGGCTTTTGTGGGAAGCAGTTTGTGAACTCGAAGCCTCTGGAAGTGAGACGACTTTCTCTGCAACTAAGGATTCTATACGCGATACAGTAATTCGCATTGCCGATATTGCCCTGAAGGAAGGTTTTGATCACCAAAATGGCTGTATGGAAGATTCTTTGCGCAGTGATGGCAAGGGAAACAAAATCCGCAACCGAAATCGAGTCTGGTGGGTTCAGGCAGAAGCAATGAATGGTTTTTACAATGCCTGGGAAATGACCGGCGATGAAAAATATTCCGAAGCTTTCCATGCACAGTGGGATTGGATTCAGAATTATCAGGTTGACCGTCAGGGAGGCGACTGGTGGAACGAGCTTAATGCCGAAGGAAAGCCAATTCTCACAGAAGACAAGGGTGGCAACTGGAAAACCAGCTACCACAACGGTCGAACCTGCCTTGAATTATTGCGTCGAAGCGGAAATCTTTAAG
This sequence comes from Treponema sp., assembly GCA_024699205.1. GTDB lineage: Bacteria > Spirochaetota > Spirochaetia > Treponematales > Treponemataceae > Treponema_D. Next base: position 3,094 of record JAILQA010000069.1, read on the forward strand.
TACTAGAGTTTTCCAACCTGGCACTTAAAGAGCATAACCTTGTCGTTAAAGATTTCCTTATTGTACTTTGCAACGCCAATAAAATCCTTACCGAACATATCGAACATGTTTGTGCTGATTGTAAAAGGCGGAACTCGACCAAGAATCTTTTCACCATCAGTGAGCAGGCCAATCTGAACAGGCATTGTGTATTCACCCTTTTCCTTAAAGCCGCCACCAAAAGACTGTACAGGGATAATACCAAGTTTTCCATTAAGCAGCTCTTTTACAGATTTGTTTCCGATTTTCAGATTCATTGTATTAAAGCTGCCGCCTGGAATATCAGAATAATTAAAGCCTGCATTACCGGTGGTTTTGGTCTTAAACTTTTTGGCAATTTTTTTATCACAATAACCACGCAGAAGCTTGCCGTTTTTGATAAAGTAAACCTTATCGCCCTTTGGAACAACTCCATCGCCATCCCAGAAGGAAGCCATCCAGGTGTTTTTGTTGCTTACATCGTGGAGAACTGTCAAATCATCAGAGAAAAGTTTTTGACCAACTTTACCGCTAAGAAGGGATGTACCAAGCTTAAGCTTTTCAAGGCTCAGACTTTCACGCAGCTTGTCTGTATAATCATAGTATTTATCCACTATAATACACTCTTCCGGCATAGGCAGTGTTTTTGTAAAGTTTTCCAGATAGTTGTCTGCAATCTTGTAAAACTGTCGGAGTTTGATTGTGCGCTGTGTAAAACTAATGTAGCCATCGGAAATATCCTTGCTGTTCTTGTGTTTGAAGGAAATACCAATTCCGCTGTTGCCATCCTTGCAGGAATAATCCATTCCACGGGAGTTTTCAACGTGCTCATCCCAGAGGGAAGTTCCAATATTTCCATTAAAAGTGTAATCCGGGTATTTTTTATGAAGATATTTTAGAAGCTTTTCGGCCGTGGACATCAATTCTTCGTCGGTCAAAGGTTTTTCTGTTTTATCACGGGAACGTACACCACTTTCCAGCTCAAAAGGATAGGGCCTTTTCAACTCAAGATTTTTTTCTGCCTTGGCAAAACCTTCCTCGTCGCTCATTTTTCCCTGCTGATAATGAATACCTGCAAAGCCGTCCTTGTAAACTCTAAAGGAATATTCAATTGCATCGGTTTTATCAAAGGAAACAATTTTGTTTTCTACAATTTTTACTGTTGAATATTTTTTTCTCTGTGTATATTTTTCTTTTTCCATTTTTTCCTCACTGTCATTCCCGGGTCAATCCTGTGTCATTTTCGGGCTTGACCCGGGAATCTTCTAGTTTATTGTCAGTTTCTTCACTCGGATTGTTGGACCGCCTGTAGCTGTAGGCATGGACTGTCCGTTTTTGCCGCAGGTTCCGCTGTAGAACTTAAGGTCGGTGCCCACTGCATCAATATCAAAAAGTGTCTGGAAAACAGAGCCAGTGATTACGTTTACAAGAATCGGGTCTGTAATCTTCCCGTCTTTGATTTTGTAGGCTTTTTGCGGCTGGATTGTAAAGGTGGAGTTACCGGTTCCGTAGTTCCAGTCGTAAACATAAATACCATCCTTTACTTCGCTTACGATTTTTTCAGGATCATCCTTGCCGGCGTCCATATAGGTGTTGGTCATTCTTACCATTGGAGAACAGTAAAAATCTTGAGCACGGGCATTTCCAGTTGGCTTTTCCTTTAAGATTGCTGCCGATTTTGCATCGTGGAGACGACCTGTGAGCACGCCATCCTTCATCAGGTAAACCTTCTTCTTTTTGTTGCCTTCATCATCATAAGGACAATAACCGTGGCGAAGTTCATCACCTTCATCTATAATAGTTACCTTTTCGTTACCAACCTTTTTGCCCATCACCCACTCATCCTGCAGGGTTTTGTCATTGAGCATAAAATCTGCCTCTGATTTGTGACCAAAGCTTTCATGTGTGAAAACTGAAGTAACTGTTGGAGCAAGAACACAAACATATTCCCCCGGAACTACAGGCTTGGCCTTGCGTGCAAACTCAACACTGCGGTTGATTTCGGCATTTATTTCATCTTCGCGATTGAGCAAATCCTTGTAGTAGAACTCCTGAAAATATTTCCCGGCATGGAAGTTTCCGCCGTTTACATTAAGCTCGTGCCCAATTGAAAAACCGCAGCGCTGATAATCCTGAACAATTTCTGTTCCCTTGCTTGTATAAAAACTCTTTATTTTAGAACTGCACCAGAAGGAAGTATGAGTCATTTTGATTTCTGGTATTGATTTATCGGTACACTTTTTGCGGTAATTTCGGCAGATTGATTCGCGCTGCTCCAGTGTAAGCTTGCGAACACTGTTTTCATCCTGAAACTTTAAAATTTCGGCCTTGTTTACCGCAAAGTTTTTTACAATCTTGTTTTTAAGAATATTAGGATTTGGCTTTGCAATTTTTGCCAGCCCGTCAATTTCTGCCTGAATTGAATCCAGGTCATTTGTGGCACTTGTATACCACATTTTACCGTCAAATACTCGGATTTTAGCACCAATAACAGAAACTTCCCCGTTACCTTCCGCATCATCATTCTTTAAATAATAATTTGCTCTGTAATAATCTTCTATACGCACTTCCGTATAAAGATTTTCTGGAAATTTGTACTTCACTTTTTTCTCCTTTATGGCTATTACTTTTATCAAATTACTGATTTTGATTATATAAAAAGTATAACACAGAAAAATAATTTTCAAAGAAATAAGCATGAAATGTAAGAAAAAGTTCATGAATTGCAAAAAATTCAAAAAAAATGAAAAAAAGTGTAAAAAAATGCAATAATTTTTATAAATTCAGTTGACAAATATTTCATTTGAATATATTATAGTCTTCACCGTCGCAACAATGAGTTGCGAAAAACAAAAGTTTTTTGACATAACAGGGAAGGAAAGAATAGAACAAGTAAGGTTCTAAACAAAAATAAGCGAGAAATCGCTAGTTTTGTTCTGAAAATTGACTACATTTTTTATCAATTTTTATACAAAATTGAGTCTATCAATTCAACAAATATAGTTGGGTTATAACGATTTATGTGGAAATCAATGCCCTTCGGGGCTTTGAAATAATCATGGAGAGTTTGATCCTGGCTCAGAACGAACGCTGGCGGCGCGTCTTAAGCATGCAAGTCGGACGGCAAGATTAGAGCTT
>JAILQA010000079.1 GCA_024699205.1 Treponema sp.
AAAGTTCGCGACCTTATGTGCGACCCAGACCTTCCAAAGAGCAACGTACTTCAGTTCTATCTTGAAAGCGGTACAATTGTAAGTGCACGTCCTTCTGGAACTGAGCCTAAGATTAAGTTCTACATCAATTCTATGATTCCAGCAGGTGATGGAAGCGATGCATGGTTAAAGAATGCAAGAGCAAAAGCTGCCCTTCTTTGTGATAATATTTCAAAGGATATTCAGGCAACGATTGACGCTGCTTCTAAATAATCCCCAACATTAGGATAAAAAAAGGCTGTCCGTTTTGAAAGTTTTGAACTTCAAGGACAGCCTTTTTTTATTTATTTTTGGTGTTTTATTTCATGTTGATTATTGATTTATCGTAATCAGCAGGTGGAATATAGCCCATAAGATTCATAAGAGTTGAAGGCCAGCTTGAAATGCCCAGACCGTCGTTGAGTTTGGTGTTGTCGTATTCACCCTTATATTCTGGGTCATAGATAATACCAGGAACTGGATTCAATGAGTGAGAAGTCTTTGCTTTTGGCTCACCGCTTGCCTTGTCCATCTTTACACTGCCGTCCTTAGCGTGCTCATACATATCATCAGAGTTTCCATGATCTGCAGTAAGACAAAGGATACCGCCAGCTTCTTCAATTGCAGCCTTAAGACGTCCAAGCTGTAAATCCATTCCTTCCATAGAACAAACTACAGCATTGAAAACACCAGTATGTCCAACCATATCACCATTTGGATAATTCAAACGGATGTGGTCGTATTTTCCAGATTTGATTGCTTCGATTACCTTGTCAGTAATTTCTGCACATTTCATCCAAGGGCGCTGCTCAAATGGTACAACATCAGATGGAACTTCAATATAATCTTCAAGCTTTTCGTCAAACTTGCCCTGCTTGTTTCCGTTGAAGAAGTAAGTTACGTGACCATACTTCTGTGTTTCAGAAATTGCAAGAAGCTTAACACCTGTTTTTGTAAGATATTCACCCATTGTGCGGTCAATGCTTGGTGGATTTACAAGGTACTGAGCAGGAACGTGAGCATCTCCATCGTATTCCATCATTCCGGCATATTCAACTGCAGGAACGCGAATACGGTCAAAAGGAAGGTCTCCGCCGGCAGGTGTTTCAAAAGCGCGTGTCATTTCCAAAGCACGGTCGCCACGGAAGTTAAAGTAAATTACAGAATCACCATCTTCGATTGTTCCAACCGGCTTTCCACTAGCATCTGCAATTACAAACTCGTGCATATCCTGATCAAGAACTCCAGGGATTTCTGCACGGTAAGTTTCAATTGCTTTTGTTGCGCTTTCAAACTTGCGGCCTTCTCCAAGAACATGAGCCTTCCAGCCCCGCTCTACCATGCTCCAGTCTGCATTGTAGCGATCCATAGTCATATACATACGTCCGCCACCGCTTGCAATCTTATAATCAACACCTGCAAATCCGGTAAGGAAGTCTTCAAGTGGAGTGATATAATTCAAAGCAGAAGTTGGGTCAACATCACGACCATCCAAAAGTGCGTGAACACGGAGTTTTTTAACGCCATCCTTACTTGCCTGTGTAATCATTGCCTTAAGGTGGTCAATGTGTGAATGAACGTTTCCGTCAGAAACCAATCCAATAAAGTGAAGAGTACTTCCCTTGTCATTTACATTCTTAACAAGCTTTTTCCAGGTATCAGCAGCAAACATAGAACCATTTGCAATTGACTCACCTACAAGCTTAGCTCCCTGAGCAAAAACACGGCCACAACCCATAGCATTGTGACCAACCTCAGAGTTACCCATATCATCATCAGAAGGAAGACCAACAGCTGTTCCGTGAGCCTTAAGCTGAGTGTGAGGACAGTTTGCAGTAAACCAGTCCAAATACTTCATTCGGCTTGCCTTTACAGCATCACCTTCTTCATACTTACCATATCCAACACCGTCCATAATCACAAGAACTACAGGACCACGGCGGCCTTTCCAGTTTGGATTTTTCTCCAAAACATGCATTGTGTCTGTCATAAAATATTGCTCCTATAAAATCAATTCTAAATAAGAATGATGAGTATAATAATAGTGAAAATACTGATTTTTTACAATTACGAGCCTGAAATATTACTAATTTCTCGGCGCTTTTGCAGGGTCTATTGGCTGTCCATTTTGGAATACAATAAAGGTAATCTGCGGATTTTTTGAAATAGGGTCTATGCCTGCGGTACCGATTTCTGTTCCAAAGTTCAGATATTCGCTTTTTCTGACACTTACTGAACCTAAACCAGCATAAGCATAAATTATTCCAGTTTTTGACTGAACAAAAACAACCTGACCAAATCCGCGGTAAAGACCAACATACATTACGGTTCCTTCACGAATACAGGTAACTGCTTCATTTTTTTGAGCTGAAAGCTGAACCCCGGAAGCCTTTCCTTTTACTGTTGTAACTTTTGGATTTTTTACCGGCCAGATTGTTGAAGAATCTGAAGTAATTGTAATTCCATAGGTTCTTGTATCAGGAGTTTTGTCTTCTTTTGTTTCCTGAGTTTTTGCAGGAGTTTTATCTGCACTTGAACTGGAAGCATTTTTATCTGAAGGTGATTTATTAGAACCAGATGTACTGCCTGATTTATCAGACGGAGTTGTCTGAGCGAGTGTCGGTGTTGCTTTTATCTTTAACTTCTGTCCGACTTTAATTACTGCAGAAGTATCTATATCATTCAGGGAAACTAATTCTCCAACTGTGAGACCGCATTTTCGGGCAATTGCATATAATGTATCGCCTTTTTGAACAACATATACGGAAGTTGCATTTTCAAGCGCTTTTGACTGAGTTTTTTCTTTTTCTGCCTGTGCTTTTTCT
>JAILQA010000083.1 GCA_024699205.1 Treponema sp.
TCTGCTGTAGTTGTATGCGGAATACTTTTAATCATTTCATTCCTGATTACAGTTGTAAAAGATGCAAAAACAAAATCTGAAAAATCAAACGAAAAATCAGTTGAAAAATCAACACAGAAAGAGGAATAAAAAATGATAGAAGAAGAAATGACTCCTTACGAAAAAGAAGAAAAAGAGCGCCAGAAACAGGCTAAAATTGAATACACCAAAAAGAAGAAGTTTTCTGCAATCTTTATGACACTTGCTTGTGTTTTTGAAATCATAGAAACACTGATTGTTATGCTCTTGCTTTTAGTTGGTGTTGCTTTTCTATTTACTAAAGTAATCCACGTTGAAGGCAAGATCTACGATACAATTATGACAATTTGTATGATTGTTGTATTTTTTGGTGGACTTGTACTTGGATTTATTATTTACAAAAAGCTGGTAACCTTTGTTATTAAAAAGTTCAAGCTGGAAGATAAACTTATAGATGATGTTATTATACATTATAAAAAAGAATCAAAAGAACAAAGAGAATCAAGGCTGAAACGATAAATGAGTGAAATAATTGGAATTATTGGAGCTATGGAAAGCGAGGTAAATGCCTTGCAGAAAGCTCTCTCTTCCGTGGAAAAAACAGAATATTGCAATCTTACTTTTTATAAAGGCGAGTTGTATGGAAAAAATCTGGTTGTTGTAAAAAGCGGTATCGGTAAAGTAAATGCTGCTTTATGTTCTCAGATTTTGATTTTAAAATTTGGTGTAACAAGAGTGATTAATACAGGAATTGCCGGTGCAACTGGTGCTTCGCTTGGTATTTTTGATTTTGTCGTTTCTACAAAGGCAGTTTACCATGATTTTGATACAACTGCTTTTGGTTATAAACTCGGACAGGTTCCGGGGCTTCCAGAACAATTTACAGCAGATGAAAAAATGGCAGATTGTCTTCTTTCTGCTTTCAATCAGACGGAGTTTTCAAAAGAGCATAAAATTGTAAAAGGTTTGATTGCCTCTGGAGATCAATTCATTTCGGCTGGTGAAAAAAAGGATTTTATAAAGTCCAATTTTGCACCTTTATGTGTCGAAATGGAAGGTTGTGCAATTGCCCATGCCTGCAGTGTTAATAAAGTTCCTTTTGTAATTATTCGCTGTATGTCTGACATGGCAGATGACACAGTAAAAAGCACATATTCTTTTAATGAAGATGTATGTGCAAATATGAGCGCAGAACTGGTAAAGCAATTTATCAGGCAATTAAGTTTATAAGGATAAGTTCCTAAGGACGAATTATGAAAAAATATAATGTAGATAGTTTTAATCTTGATCATACAAAGGTAAAAGCTCCCTTTGTAAGGCTTGCATCAAAAAAAGTTGGTGAAAAAGGCGATATAGTTACAAAGTTTGATATTCGCTTTTGTCAGCCAAACCAGGAGTTTATGTCTACAGGTACAATTCATACCCTGGAACACCTGATTGCTGAATATATCAGGGACGAAATGGACGGAATCATTGATTTTTCACCTATGGGTTGCAGAACAGGCTTTTATTTTACAATCTGGGGCGATCATGATGAAGAATACGTTGCAAATCACCTGCTGAATGTTCTTAAAAAAGTTGCTGTCTGGGACAAGCCGGTTCCAGCTGCTACCGAAAAAGAATGCGGAAACTATCGTGATCACGATTTGGAAGGTGCAAAAAAATATGCCTCCAAATGGATTGAAGGCATAGAATCTAAAGGTTGGTCAGCATTTTAAGTTTCACATGCTTATAATGGCAGGAACCATGTAACGCCGACATTAAGTTTAAGGATATTAAATATTGTCAGGAAGATTGAACCAATTGCAGCGCCCAGTGCTGCTCCTGCTTCATTGTCAGATTCAGATGTTTCTGCAATAATCACTGTTGGTGAGAAGGACAGTCCAATATCCACATTACCTCTTCCAGGTCCCCATTCCCAGTTGCCAAATACAGCACCTGCTCTAACTTGCCATGAAACAATAGAATTAGAGTTATCTTCTGAATTAGAGCCAGTAAAATCAATAAATGCACCGCCCCCCAGATAAAAATGATGGAATGTAATTGTAAAGGTTGGGAGCAAATAAATAAGAGGTTCCTTACTTGATTTTAGTGTGTTAAAGAGAACACGAACTCCCAAATCAGCACTAAAGTTTTCTGTTGGTTTAATCATAAAAGAAGTGCTTTCGTAGAGATAAGGCTTGAGGATAAAACTTGTTTCTACACCTGCACCAAAATTGATACCGTATTCAAGTTCTGACGAATCAGTTTTTTCTGTGTTTTCTTGTGCACTTACACAAACCGTACCTATAATAAAACAGGCTATTATTGCTAAAAATCTTTTTTTCATAGTTATGCCTCCTTAAAAAGGTAAAATTGCTGGTTGTAAATAAGCCTGACTGAAAACTACATAAAGTATACATGGTTACACTAAAAAAGCAAAAGAAAAATAATTAATTTTTCAAAGCAACGTTTATTTGATATAGTTATTATATCAGCATTTATTTGGGAGTTCTTTTGTGAACATTTTAGCAAAACTCAAAGAAACCGTAATTTCAGTTTTTCCTGTGATGGCAATTGTTTTGTTATTCGGATTTACTATAGTTCCTTTGGATAAAATCTTATTATTGCGCTTTGTTATTGGCGGAATATTACTGTTTCTCGGGCTTACAGTCTTCTTATTGGGTGTTGATTTGGGTATTCAACCCATGGGTGAACGCTGTGGTGCAGAATTAACAAAAAAACGAAGTCTTCCACTTTTATTAATCTGTTCTTTTTTTATTGGTTTTATTGTTACTGCTGCAGAACCAGATATTCAGGTTTTTAGTGAGCAGGTTCGTGGCATTTATAGTGCAGTAAATAAGACAGTTTTTACTTTTGTAATTGCGACAGGTGTAGCATTTTTTATAATGGTTGGTTTACTGCGAATTGTAGTCAATTTTTCAGTTAAAATCACTTTTTTAATTTCTTACCTGCTTTTGTTTCTGCTGATTATATTTGTTCCTGACTCTTTTATTGGAATTGCTTTTGATTCTGGTGGTGCTACTACAGGTCCTATGACCGTTCCTTTTATCCTTGCGCTTGGACTTGGTGTTTCTGCCGTTCGTTCAGATAATGATGGAAGTTTTGGTTTGACTGGCGTTGCATCGGTGGGGCCAATAATGGCAGTTTTGATTTATTCAATTATCCTAAAAAAAGGCGGTTTTCTGGAATTATCAGGAAATGCAGCCCATGCAGAAGAGGAATTGCAACAGCTTGCAGTTTTGACCCAGGAAGGGCTTTTTCACAAGATTTTTTATCCGTTTTTAAGTATTACGCCTTTAGTTTTACACGAAGTTCTACTTTCAATTGCACCCTTGTTTGGACTTTTTGTCATTTTTCAGTTGTGGCTTTTAAAGATGACTTCAAGACAGGTAGTAAGGTTGATAATTGGTTTTGTTTATGCCTTTATTGGTCTTACAGTTTTTTTAATTGGTGTAAACGGCGGATTTATGCAGGCAGGTGCGGCTCTCGGTCAAGAATTAGGAAAAGCTGCAATTTCAAAAGGCGGAATCTGGTATGTTCTTTTAATTGGAACCGGACTTGTTCTTGGCGCCATAATAGTTTGTGCCGAACCTGCAGTATGGGTTTTAAGCGAACAGGTTGAACATGTTTCGGGCGGTACAATTAAAAGAAAGATACTTCTCATATTTTTATCTGCTGGTACTTCAATTGCAATTGGATTGTCTTTGTGGCGTTCTGTAATTGGTTTTAATATAAAATGGATTTTAATTCCCGGATATATAATTTCTCTTCTTCTTATGATTTTCTGCCCTTCCTTATTTTCGGGAATTGCATTTGACTCTGGTGGCGTTGCTTCCGGACCCTTGACTTCTACTTTTGTTCTTTCCTTTACGCTTGGTGTAGGAAACAATAGTTCGGCTGGAACTGGTTCTTTTGGTGTGATTGCCTTGGTTGCTATGATGCCTCTGATAGCAATTCAGGTGATGGGCTGTATCTTTAAAATTAAAACGAGGAAAAAAGCATGAGCTATAAATTGATTGTGACAATTGTTCCGCACAATTATGGAGATGAGATTTCCAGTATTGCAGTGAAAGCAGGTGCCGGTGGTGGAACGGTTTTAATGGGGCGCGGAACTGCAGAAAACAGTATTCTTCAACTTCTTGGTCTGGGGGATACTTCAAAAGATATAACTTATAATATTGTTGAGCAAAATATTGAACAAAAGGTTCGTGAAGCAATCATAGAAGAAACAAAAAAGAAGAAAAATCATTTTGGAGTGATGTTTTCTATTTTGTTAGGTGATTTTATGAAAGCAGGTGCAGTTGAACAGGATTTAGAAGGAGAAACAATTATGGAAGAGACGGATTCTTATGAAATGATAAATATGATTGTAAATAAAGGTTATGCGGAAGATGCAATGGCCGCTGCAAGAAAAGCTGGAGCGCGGGGTGGAACTATTATTGCTGCCAGAGGGACGGCAAAAGAGGGAGATGCTAAGTTTTTTGGAATGGAAATTGTTCCGGAAAAAGAAATGCTTATGATTCTGGTTCCATGCAATCAAAAGGAGGAAATTATTGCATCTATAAAGCAACTCAAATGTTTTGAAAAAGCCGGCAGTGGAATTATTTTTTGCAATAAGGCTTCGGATTTTACAACCTTGGGTAAAGAATAGGAGTTAAAATCTTATTCTTTACGAAGGCTTATAACTATTCCATATCTTCAAGTTTTCTGGTCAGTGCAATTATTTTAGTGTGTAAGAAGTGATCTACAGTTGATTTTTCAAGAATACCGAGAGGTTCGCCGTCAGTATCTACAATTGGAATCGCATCTGTATCATATTCTTCAAAAAACTTATAGGCTTCAGGCAAAGTGGTTGATGGCTTACATGTGATTGTAGGTGCATCCATAACATCCATAGCAAGCATGGTTTCAGCAAAATCTCCAATCTGCATAACTTCTTTAAGATGATCCAGAGAAATAATTCCAACAAGCATATTTGATGAATCTTTAACAACATAATTCAAGTTTTGATTTCTGCTGAAGGAATTGAGTATTGTAAACAAGGTGTCTGTATCTCTTACAATAGACGGAGAGTCATAATCACAAATCTTAATCTTACCCCAGGTGACATCGGCAACTCGCGAAGATTTTTTTATGTCATCAACTGTAACATTTAGTCCACATTCTCCAGCTTTTGTAACACCAATTTTTACAAAGATTGGCCCTATAAGCTGAACAATAAAAGTGGTTGTCGTAATAATCAAAAGAATTGTTGGACCAATTGAATCGGAAAAATCATTACCCGCGGTGATTGAAAGACCGATTGCTACTCCGGCTTGACTCAGGAGACAATAAGGTAGATATTTTTGAACAGATTTAGGTGCATGTGTCAGTTTTGCACCAATCATTGAACCAATTGATTTTCCAACTGTTCTTCCTAAAATATAAATGATTGCCAACACTCCAAGAAATGGTGTGATTATCCAGACGTTAAGTTTTGCACCTACTAGTACAAAAAATAAGACATAAATTGGTGGAGTGTATTTTTCAACTAAAGAAAAAACCGATTTTGTTTTTGAAGGGGCTGCATTTACCATTACACAACCTAATCCCATGGCAGCCAGAATATTGTCAAAATTAAATATTTGGCAAACTCCTGTACACAAAAATAGACAGCCAAGTGCTAAAGTTAGGATTCTTGCTTCTGCATTCTGAAGTTTTTTGGCTAAAAGTGTTAGGACAAATCCAAAGGCACCACCAATCAGAATTGAACCAAAAATATCTCTAAAAATGTTCAAAATCTGTGCCCAAAAACCGATTGATGAGCCACCAATTAAAGGCGTTACAATTGTGGAAGCGATTGTGTATAAAATTAAAGCAACGGCATCATCCATGGCAACTATTCCGTAAACCATTGTTGTCAAAGGTCCGCGGGTTCTGTATTCGGCTAGTACATCTGTAGTTGCCGCTGGTGCTGTTGCAGAACAAATTGCCCCAAGAACCAATCCCAAGGAAATTGCGTGGATAAAATCTTTTGTAAAAATGAAATCTACAAGGCTGATTATAATTGAAACTACAATTGCCGGTGTAATGGCCTCAAACAAAAGAATACTTATAAATTGTTTGCCGTATTTTTTTATAATTTCCAGCTTTAATTCTCCCCCAATTAAAAATCCAATCAAAGAAAGAGCAATTGTATTTACAGGTTGAAGAGCAGAAATTACATTAGGCTTAAGGATTTGAAATCCCGATGAACCAATAACAATTCCGATAACAATATAACCGACAACCTGGGGAATCTTTATTTTCTTAAAAAACCATCCTCCGAATGCACCCACAAATAAAATGATTCCTAATAACAAAACAAATTGAGTAGTCTCAATTTTTGTAAAATACAAAAAATCAGGTAATAGATTTGCCAAAGGGTTTTGCATATAATGCCTCTAAAAAATTATTGTAAAAATTTTTCAACTGTTTTTGAAAAATTATTATAGTCTGAATATAAATATTCGTACATCACCGTAGCAGAAATCAATTTTTTTCCATAATTCCGAGTTTCTTCATATGGAACAGTTTCAAGGAATAAATCATTACTCATGTTCTGCTTTTGACCAAATTCCAGCATTGAACTTGCGCGCCATCTTCTTACCCGTGTAATTCCTGCGTTGTACGAAAGAAGGGCCTGGAGATAAGAATTATCACATCGCTTTATCAGTTCGGAGAGATAAAATGTACCAAACTCAATGTTAGTTTCTGCATCCGTTAAGGAATAATTCTGTACCTTTAATTTCCGTGCAATATCACCAGCAGTAAATTCCATCAACTGTGTTAAGCCTATTGCTCCAGCATTGCTTATTACTTCAGGTGCAAAAAAACTTTCAGTTCTAATCAGTGCATAAATCACAGAAGGATCAACTTCGTATTTCTGAGCGTAGGTCTCAATGAATTTCTCAAAATTTTTTGGATAGATAAGTTTGAGTTCATCTTTAGTCAAATTACGACTGCTGTTTTTTCCAGAGCCAGCAGCAATTCTAATGCTTTGAACCTTGTAATTATCATTTGCACTACTACATCTGTATAAAAAATCAGACAAAAACATTGATGTTTCTGTTGAAATGTTGTTTTTATTTAATGTTTGCCAATTAGGAAAGATTTTCTGAGGAAATCCATAGGATACGAAGCCTTTTAAAAACGATTCAGCGTTAGTATCGAATTCAATGCTTTCATAATTTATCTCTGAAGCTGTTGTCGTATTTGAATTATTGTATCTTGCAAAAATCTCATCAAGTTCAGGACTATTCAATTCTAACTGATATGCCGCCATGATTTTATAATAAGGTTCATCGCCCGAATCTAATGCAATCTCAAAAGCCTCACGTATATTTTTTTCTCTCGAGGTCCCCAGCGAATAACCGTTCTGTAAAAGCCGCCCATAAATATAAGCTACCTTTGCTGTAACTGCATTTGTAGCCCTATCTTTTACAATTCTCAGCAGTTGTTCAAAGGAGTTCCATCTTCCTTTTTCAATCATGGCAGGAATCATCTTTTCAAAAAAATCATCAAAATAAGCTGGATCACTCCATTTGGTACTGTAAGTATCAAGTTTGCTTATAGTTGAATCAATCGAAACGTTTAGAGATGTATTAAGCAAATACCAGATTGCATTATCTTTCTGTAGTGTATCCTCTTCAGATTGAATTGCACAACGGATTGCATTTTCAAAGCAAGAAACCGACTGTTTATAGTAAAGTCCAGCCCTGTCAAAAAGTCGCCCTGCATAAAACCAAAAATAAAACTCAACTGGAGTACCGGCAAAGTTTTCTGCATTTTTATAAAACAGATTAGCGTTTTGGGCAAACTCGTTACTTCCATAGAGAAAACCCTTACCCATATCCGAAGCAATCTGAGGAAGTGGCTGCAATTTATTTTGCTCAAAAAACTCCAGTACCTTAGATGACTTATCATAAACCGAAATATAATTTCTTTTATATAAGTCAATTCTGTACATAATTACAAAATCTTTTGGAGATAATTCCTGTTCATTTCCTTCAGCAGATAGAAGCTCTTCACTATAGACATCCCTATAAAACTTGTAGTGATAATCAGACAGAGGACGGGAAACAAACCAGGTAAAAACGTCATCAAGATAAGTGGAGATTGTACGTTTTTTTAGACATTCAAGTCTGATTTTTATAAGCTCATTATTTGAAGTTGCGTAATCAATTGAAGCAGTAAGCTCCAGAACCTTGCCAATTTCCTCTGAATTGTAAAACTGTCTTGCCGCAATGAGCCTTGAATCTTCATCATCAAAAGCTGCGACCAGCTCCAGACATGCCTTATTTTTCTCCTGAACGCTTCCAAAGGTTGTAAGCATTATTGCACTTTCTCTGGCACAATAATGTGAACCCTTTTTTGTACACTGCATAAACTTGGTTCTTGCTTCATTTTCTTTATTTTCAGCAAGCTTCTGTAAACCAATGTAGTAAAATGAGTCATAATAATCAGAATCTGCCTTTTTCTTGCAGCCAAAACAAGAAAAAATAAAGAGAGAATAAATAGAAAGGCTGATTAGAAATGCATCATTTGCAATAATCTTCTTAAAGGGTACATCAGTGTTCATAAGATATGTATAAAAAATATTACACTTTTACTCAACAGGTTTTTACTCTGCTGGAATTAAGATTGTTGTTCCCGATATGATGTAGTCAGGATTTTTAATCTTATTGTAAGCAGCAATCTTTTTATATCGCCAAGGATTTTTATAGTAAGTGTCAGCAATATCCCAGAGAGTATCGCCCCATTTAATCTTGTAAGTAATATCTTTTGGTTTTTCTTCGATTACAGGTGGCGGTAAAGGAACAACTTCTTCAGCCTTCTCGATGATTATAACCTCATCTTCTTTTGCTTCTGGAACAGTTTCTTCAGGTTCTTCTACAGGCTGATTAATTGCGGCTACTTCATTTTTGCTGGAATCATCCTCAATTTCAATTACTGTAGGCCTTTTGTCGCTTTTCTTATTCTTCTTTGAAATCAGATTATATTTTGAAGGAATTACAAAGAGCAAAAGTGCAGTAGCTATAAGACAGATGATTGCGCAGATTATGCAGATAATTACAGGAACCTTTGTTTTTTTCTTTACATCGTCTTCTTCCTGAGGCGCAGATTCACCCATTTCCGTTTCTTTGTCGTAAAGCCCCGTAAAACTGAGTCCACTGTCTGCTGCAAAATTATCAGAAGTATTGGTGTCCAGATTATCCTCAAAGTCCATATCGTCTAAAGCATCCAGAGAAGGTTTTTCATCTTCGATGTTTATATTGTCAAAGTTGTCATCGGCAATCGTTTCGTCAGAAGATTCGTCTTCGATATTGATGTCAGCAAAGTTGTCATCGACAGTCTCTTCGGAAGTTTCATCTTCAATATTTATATCCGCAAAGTTATCTTCAACGGTTTCGTCTGTAGAATTATCTTCAATGCTGATATCATCAAAACTTTCTTCAACAGTTTCTTCTGCAAATGATTCGTCTGGAAGTGTTAAATCAGAGAAATCATCTTGCGCAACCGTTTCGTTTTCAGTTGGAACTTCTTCTACAACAGTTTCTTCTGCACTAGTTTCGTCTGGAATAGTTATATCAGAAAAATCATCCTCTACAACAGCATCATCTTCAACTGGAACATCTTCTACAACAGGTCCCTCTGAAATCGGTTCATCATCAATTTTCACATCATCAAAAGTCATATCATCAACGATGTCATTCGTATCTTCTGGACTTGCCGGCTCATCAAAAATCATATCGTCAAAGTTATCTTCACCGATAGTTTCATCAACGGAGTCAGTTTCAACAGGTTCTTCAATAACCGGTTCTTCTTCCTTTTTCTTATTGAGTGCCGATGCCATTGCCAATAGACCTGCACCTGCTGCAACTCCCGCTACACCAGCCGCCACAGCACCCTTATTAACAGTCTTTTCTGTTCCGCTATCTTCTGCTTCTTCATCCTCAACAAGCTTAGAAGGTTCGATGGTATAATCATCAGTTACAAGCCTTTCTTCCGCAGTTCTGTTTACCAAAGTGATATTAGAATCGCTCTTTGCCCCAGTTTCCGGGTCTTCAATCTGGGCAGTTAATTGACCGTTTTCATCTAATCCGACAGAAAAAGAAATATCTGGTTCTCCGTTAGGATGTGCAACAAGGTTATCGATTTTCAAGGTATCGATGTATTCAGCATCTTCCATAGTGCAATTTTCAGATCTGTATAAATCAACCATTACACAAGTCTGATTATTGTGAGCTGTAGTTAAATCGAGTTTTTTCTGTTGAGCAGTTCCTTCTTCCATTACAGGATAAAAGGACCCATCTGCAAGCTTAATACCAACTGTCTTCATATCTCAAACCTCTCTAGTATTCCACCCAAACGTTCTTTTTATTATAACACAGTTCTTTTAATAAGTAACCCGTGAAATTATCTACTGCTGAAATATAAATGAATTATATTCCAAATGGTATTCTTAGAATTAAATCTTATAATTAAATCTTTACACCTGTCAGATATTTTGTCGACACGGCTTCTAATTCTTCAATTGTAAATCTAGAAAGCAGTTCTTTTGTACTGGAAATTAATTTAGGACTCATACTTAAAGTTCTTATTCCCATTCCACCAAGAACCATTACACTATCCTGGCGACCTGCCATTTCACCACATACAGAAACTGGAAGATTTGCTGATTTTGCTGAATCTACCGTAAGCTGAATCAATCTTAAAACCGCAAGATTAAACTCGTCATAAAGGTCTGCAACCCTTGAGTTTTCGCGGTCTACAGCAAGCGTATATTGAGTTAAATCGTTAGTTCCCAAACTGAAGAAGTCACTTACTCGGGTCAAAGTATCAGAAACAATTGCCGCCGCCGCTGTTTCAATCATTATGCCAATAGGAATGTCATTTTTATAAGGAACTTTTTCGTAATCCAGTTCAGCCTTTGCCTGTTTTACAATTTCCATCAGCTGTTTTACCTGTTCAACGCTGGTGATAAGAGGAAACATAATCCTTAAATTGCCGTAAACACTGGCTTTATAAAGGGCACGTAACTGAGTTTTTAAAACATTCGGACATTGCAGGCTCAAGCGGACGGCACGCATACCCATCAAAGGATTTTTTTCATCGACAATTGGAATATCAACTGAGTTTATAAGCTTATCACCACCGGCATCCAGAGTACGGATTGTAACCGGTTTGTCGCCCATAATCTGAAGAACATGCTTGTATGCTTCAAACTGAGTTTCCTCACTGAAAGAACGGGCAGCCGCATTTAAGGAAGCACCGCTTTGAGCCATATAAAGAAACTCTGTTCTGAACAAGCCGATACCATCAGCACCTTCAGCTTTTGCAAGTTCTGCTTCTTCCGGGGTTCCAATATTTGCCATCAGATTGAAGAGGACACCATCTTTGGTGAGAGCCGGTTTTCCAAGATATTTGCGTAATTCA
Organism: Treponema sp.; assembly: GCA_024699205.1. Classification (GTDB taxonomy): domain Bacteria; phylum Spirochaetota; class Spirochaetia; order Treponematales; family Treponemataceae; genus Treponema_D. Next base: position 11,479 of record JAILQA010000083.1, read on the forward strand.
ACCTTATGCTGATATTCAGCGCGGATTTTTGCTTTATAATCTTCAATTGTTCCACGGTCAGGGCTTACAAGAACTTCTGCTTCCGTTCCATCCAGGATAACAGTTTCGCCATTCTTTACTTTTTTGATAATATCTTCAAGACCTACGATAGTCGGAATACCATAGTTGCGGGCAAGAATAACTACATGGCTGGAAACACCGCCTTCCGAAAGAGCAAGACCCATAATCTTACGTTTTGAAAGGATGATTGTATCAGCTGAACTTAAAGAAGTTGCAAAAATTACTGAACCATCTGGAACTCCGTTTATATCAAAAGGATGAATATCTAGCATTTCATCAAGAACTTTACCAAAAACATCCGTGATATCCTGTGCGCGTTCAGAAAGGTAATAGTTACCAGCCTGGCGGAGTTTGGAAGCATATTCTTCAGCCTTGAATTGAACAGTATACTCAATGTTGAATAATTCATGTTCAAAAAAGTCGCGTACTTCCTGAGTAAAAACCGGATCCTCCAGCATGAGAATATAAGTTTCAAGAACTTCACGCTGAACCTTGTCTTTAGGATCTGTTTTAGAAAGTGAATCCAGCTGTTCAGAAAGATTTAATGTTACTGTTTGAACCGCTGTTTCAAAACGAGCCCAACCCTTATTTATCTGGTCAATTTTAATATGATGTTGTGGAATTGCACGCTTTACTGGATCTGGAATAACAAATGCCGTTCCAATCCCTGACCCTTTTACTGCTGATATACCAAGAAATACTTCCATAATAAGTCATTATAGCATAATAAATAATTGTGTGGAAAGATTCCGAATTGAATCACGTTAAACTTCATTTTTTAATTGTTTTTGTGTATAATGCATTTATGGCAAAGAAAAAATCAAAACCCGACTTTTCAAAACCACGTGAGTCTCAGGAAAATCAAAGTTCAAACAATTCTTTTGAAGAAGAACTTCCAGATTACATAATTCAAGAAACTTCGCAGGAAGATGTAGATCCACAGGATTTAGAATATGAAGGTCTTCCCTTAGTTGTAATTGCTGGCCGTCCGAATGTCGGTAAATCAACACTTTTTAATAGATTTTTACATAAAAGAATTGCTATCACAAACGATCAGCCTGGCGTTACCCGTGACCCGGTAGAAGCAACCGCAATCCTTAATGATAAGCCTGTTCATCTCGTAGACACTGGCGGATACAAGCTTACCCGTGATATTGGTACAAAAGAAGCGGAATTGGATGATTATGTTGTAGAACGCTCTCTTGATATGATTGATAAGGCTGATGTTGTAATTCTTCTTTTGGAAGCAGGCGTAATCACAGGTGAAGACGAAGAGTTTATTCTTAAAATGCGCCCTTACTGGAAAAAAGTGATTGCAGCTGTAAACAAAACCGAAGGTGGCAATAATGAAGCCGAAGCCTGGAATTATGCAAAATACGGTTTTGACAGTCTTATCTTTATTTCTGCGGAACACGGCGACCGAATCTCAGAATTGACTAATCTTATTACAGACAAATGTGATTTTTCTAAAGTTAAAGTTATTTCCTCTGAACGACCAATAAAAATATCAATTCTTGGAAAACCTAACACAGGAAAATCAACTCTTTCTAACAGACTTACACATACAAATAATTCAATCGTTTGTGATTATTCAGGAACTACCCGCGATGTTGTTGAAGGCGATTTTACTTATGCAGGCAAACTGTTTAAAGTTTTAGACACTGCTGGAATCCGCCGAAAAGCAAGAGTTCATGAAGATGTTGAATATTATTCTGTAAACCGCGCAATCAAAACTCTTGATGAATGTGATGTCGTTTTCCTTTTAATAGATGCAATGGAAGGTCTTTCTGAACAGGATAAAAAAATCTGTTCACTTGCTTTTGAGAAAGGTAGGGCCATCATCTTTGTTTTGAATAAATGGGATTTGCGCGAAGACCAGGGGAATAAGGCTATAAAAGAAGTTCGCAACTGGATGAACATTATGTTTGCTCACATGGATTTCGCACCTATTCTTCCGCTTTCTGCGCTTGAAGGCAAAGGAATTAAAGATTTGCTCAATACGACAATTTCTCTTTATGAGCAGCTCACACGCAAAATTGAAACTGCCGCCTTGAATAATGCTTTGCAGGATTGGTTGGAGCGATATCCTCCTCCAGCAAGTAAAACCGCACATTTCAAAATCCGCTATATGACACAAATAAGTACAAATCCGGTAAAGTTTCTTCTTTTTGCAACACGTCCGGAAGTTGTGCCAGAGCCATATATCACATACTTAAAAAATCGTATTCGTGAAGATTTAGGATTTGACCAGATTCCTGTTCAGCTTGAATTACAGGGAAGCCGTCAAAAATGGCAGGATAGAGTAAAATAAGGAAAGCGGGAATATGACCTATACAATCAGTCAGGTAGAAGAATTAACAGGCTTAAAACCTCATATTTTGCGATATTGGGAAGAAGTTATACCTGGTTTTTCTCCTAAAAAAGAATTGAGTGGAAGACGCATTTATTCCCAGCGTGATTTAGAATTAATTTTCCGGCTTAAATATCTGATTACAAAACGAAAGTTTTCTGCCCAGCGGGCGGGACAGCAGGTTTTGCACGAAGCTCAGTTTGTATCAGAAAATGCAGATATAATTCAGCAGATTTATGAATGCCGTGAAGAATTGGTAAATGTCCTGTTAGAATTACGGGCAAAGCATGTAGAATTATGAGTGATAAGTTTTATTCCAAGTTTATTCCCTCTGCTAAAACTTCAAAAAAAGGCGTAAAAGAAAGCAGAAAAGAAACGTCTAAAAAATCAGACAGTTTTATAAAATCAGACAGTCTTAAGAATGGCTATAAAGATAATGCTAATGCACAGTTGATGTCTTCTTATCCACTGTTCAAAAAAGTTGACATAAAACTTATAGATAATTTTGATGAAATAGTTCAGGGGGTAATGCCTCTAAACAGCCGTCAATTGCTTCAGCTGCCGGATAATATCCGCAATCTTTCCCACCAAATGACAGACGAGCGTTCAACGCGCCGCCTTGGCTACATGAACGATAAACTACAGCTTTCCGCTTATATCCGCTATTTTACCTGGTGGAATCTTGTGCGTCTTAGCAGACTCTTTTCTTCACTTGATGAAAAATGCTTTCCATCCGACAATGCCATTTGCCTAGATTTAGGTTCGGGCCCTCTTACTGTAGTTACTGCTTTATGGCTGGCTCGTCCTGACTTGCGGCAAAAAGAACTTACCTGGTATTGTCTGGATCTTTCACAAAACAGCCTGGCCGGGGGAGAAGATATTTTTCTTTCTATAGCTGCAAGATTACCTGGAAAAACCTGGAAAATCATTCGTGTAAAAGGCAGCTTTGGAACCTTTATCAAACAAAAGGCAGATTTTATTACTTGTGCAAATATGTTTAATGAAATTGAGCAGCAGGGGGATATGCCGCCCGAATATCAGAATAAAAAGGATTTTGATCAGCTTATCAATTACGCCAAGCCAGATACAAAGTTCCTGCTGATTGAACCGGGAGTTCCAAAAGCAGCCCGTACACTGACACAGTTCCGCGAGCGTTTTATAAAGCAAGGATATCATATTTATTCACCATGTCCACATTCAGAAGCTTGCCCAATGAACGGCTTTAAGGCTTATACCGGTAGTTCTCATAAATGGTGTAATTTTGCTTTTACTACAACAGACGCACCAAAAAAATTACAGCAGCTTTCAATAAATGCAAAGCTTCCAAAAGAACGGGCTGTTCTGTCTTTTATTTCTGCTGTTCCTGAAGATTTTGTTGTGTCTACAAAAATTGACAGTAGCTTAAAAACACTTCGCATAGTTTCTGACGGCTTCAATCTTCCTTATCACCGTACAGGTTTTTATGCTTGCAGCAGTTTTGGTCTTACGCTTTTATCTGTTTCATCGGAAGAAGCTCAAAATTATAATTCAGGTGATTTGCTTGAAGTTAAAATAAAAACACCGGATTCCGCCTTAAAGACCGACGAAAAATCCGGTGCAGTTATTATCAGATTATAAAAAATAATGGCTTATTTCTTTGTGATTGCTCCGATAAGACCAACAATCCAGCCTGCAAGAATCATATAGAAGCCGATGTAAGCGTGTTTAAAGAATCCTTTTCCAATCTGTTTTGTAAGCCAGTTATCATTAAAGTTGATAATAAGGATTATACCGCCGACAATACTAACAAGAATGCAGATTAATTTAATCAAATCACTACTGCTTCCAACGCTTACAAGACTGAAAACAATGCCTGCAACTGCTCCACAGAAAATTAAAAGTGCTGCAATAGTCATCCAACCAAAATTATCAAAGTTGATGAACTTAAATCCACTCGGAGTCTGTCCTAATCCTTTGAACATAGGAAGACAAAATCCAATTGCCACAAGTGCAACTCCAATAAGATAGATTAAGCTAATACTGCTACTCTTTTTTCCCATAATAAGCCTCCTTTTAATTGCGAAAATGGGATTTCACAAAAGATTATTCTTGAATTATAACATGATATTTAAAAAAGACAAAAAAAATCGCATTTCTCCTTTGATTTACTTTAATTATTTTGATTTTTTTATCTTTAGTTTTTTCTTCTTAACCCTATAAAGTTTAAACATATATAATGAAATGCTATGTTAAAAATTATACCTTATGCATTAATTTCTTTTGTAATATCGCTTATTTCAATGCCGATTATTATTCATTTCTGCAGTAAGAAAGGTTTGTATGATTATCAGGATGAAAGGAAAATCCATAGCGGTAACATTCCTCGTTTAGGTGGAGTAGGTATAATTATTTCTTTTCTAGCGGTTGTAATCTTTTATCTGGTATTTGAAGATCAGCTCTTCCTTAAAAACTCAGTTCCAATTTTAATTGCAGGTGTAATCATTTTTGTATTTGCGATTATTGATGATATCCTTAATCTTCGCGCGCTGATTAAGCTTATAGTTCAGTTGTTTGCATCGGCAATTGTTACGGTTTCTGGATTCAGATTCACACAGATTTTTGGATGGCATTTACCTACATTTTTAAGTTTCCTTATTACTTTCTGCTGGATTCTTGGTGTAATAAATGCTTATAACTTGATAGACGGTTTGGATGGACTTTGTGGTTCTCTTTCAATAACTGCAATTTCTGCATTGGGTGTTTTGTATGTCCTTTCAGATAACATGGAGTCTGGAATCTGCTTTATTCTTGCGGGTTCTATTTTAGGATTCCTTTGCTTTAACTGGCCACCTGCAAAGCTCTTTATGGGTGATGGTGGAAGTCAATTCCTTGGATTTATGATTGCAACAGTTCCTTTGTATACATCTGGTGGCGAAAGCTTTGAATATAATAAGTTTTTAATCATGATTATTCTTACTTCTTTCCCCGTATTTGATACAATTGCTGCAATCTGGCGCCGTCTTAGAGATAAGCGTCCTATCATGAGTCCTGATAAATCACATCTTCATCATAAATTGTTAAATATGGGATATACAGGCAAACAGACTTTATTCCTTATTGATTTTATTCAGGTTTTGTTGTGTCTTGCTGTTATACTGTCATTCTTTATCGGAACCTTAAAAGGAACTGCAATTCTTTTTGAAACTCTGATTTTTATGGTTATCTTCTTCTCTGTTATTCATTATACAAACAGAGCTGTTAATCTTAAAAAGAAGGAAGATGAATTGCTTAAGCAGAAAGAATCGGGTTCTTCTGAAAACTCAACAGGTAAGACAGATCTTTCCGAAAAGCCTGAGATTAAAATCTAATATTCCAATTATCCGAATATTTCGTTTTTATGTATAATCCCTACTTTATGAATCATCTCTTTAAGATTACCGTTTTCACAGGTTGATTTTATAAAATCATTCAAATCAATTGAAAATCTGTTCATTGAAAAATGCTGGAATACAAAAACTTTATCCCAGAAGTCACCGTCAGAATAGCAGTTTTTTAAACAATCTTTGTAGCCGGTAAAAATACCTTTGTTTTTTAATTCAGAATAACCTACAAGCCATAATTCTGGTTTTGAATCATCACTGTCACCGCTTCTGCATAATTCCCTGTGGAGTTCAGCAGTTTTCTCTGCCATCCAAAGTTCACTTTCTTCTATTAGATTACAAACTGCTTGGCCACCTGATTGCATTATTTTTTTTAGGTGTGCGGTTTTTGCACTGTGAAGGGGAGTTTTATTCAGAATAATTACGTTGTTTCTAAAATCGATGCCCAGCTCCTTGTTTTTCTTAAAAAAGCCGTCAGCAATTTTACCTGCTTGTCCTACAAGATACCTTCTGTTTTTGGACAATTGCTCGTCTTTTCCGGGATTATCGCCAATCACAATCAGTTTTATACAGCTTTCTTTTGTGATTTTATCCAAATCCTGGTTATAAACTACGCTGGTTTCCAAAGGGTAATCGGGAGTCTTTGTTTGGATAGAAACTTTTTTTTGTAATTCAATTAAATCCGGAATGCGCTGTTCCCATTCTTCTATTTTATTTTTAAATGATTCCTTGAAATTGAGAAATACATTCCACTGTGCATCTGTCATTTTTGTCTCCCATTTATTAATCTAATTAAATCCATAATATACATAATATATGTAAAAAGCCTATTTATATATTTTTTCCTATAAATTTTTCAATTTAGGTGTTATGATTATATAATATAATACCGAAAAAAAGATTATTAGGATATTCTTGGAGGAAATATGAAAAGGATTCTAACACTTTTACTCGTTTTTACATTAAGTATGTCATTGTTCGCACTTGATATCTTTAAGTATGTACCTTTTTCTGGTGATGTAAAATCTTATACTCAAACTGATTTTACTATAACTTCAAAATTTGGTGATTTATTCAGAACTCCAAATATGAAAATAATTCATAATTTTGATGCAAATGGAAACGAAATCGAAGTAGCAGAATTGTCTGCTAAAGAGGTTCTGTTGAATAAAACCTTGTCAAAATA
>JAILQA010000091.1 GCA_024699205.1 Treponema sp.
GGAATCAGTTTTGAAGAAAAAGCTTTCTATGATATTCTTGTTAGCTGTGCTCAGAAATTCCATTTTGAAAATGAATATCCAGATGACAAGATGAAAGACCTGGCAAAGAAAGTTAAGGCTCTTGTTGATGATAAAACAAAATACACAGACTGGGACCAGAGGATTGATGTAAAAGCCGAAATGGAAGCCGACTTGATGATTTTGTTGGATGATAACGGCTATCCACCAGTTCCAAGAAATGAAGTTTACAATGAGGTATTTGAGCAGGCTGAGAATTTTAAGAAATATGCAGAATAAAGATATTTTTTTTTGCAATTTCTTTTTACCTAATCCACAACAGTTAAAGTAATCAATTTTTCGATGTCCATTTTTCAATATACATTTTCCCCGTCCCGTAGTATAATATATAGCATATTTTTATTTCGGGTTATTTTATGAGAGCAAAAACTTTTAAAGGTGGAATCCATCCAAAAGAGATGAAGGAACTCTCCAACAAGTGTTCCATTACGGATGTTTTCCCAAAAACAAAAAAGGTTACAATTCCAGTAACCATGGGGGGAGCTCCAAATAGTCCTGTCGTTAAGGTAGGAGATTTGGTTGCAAAAGGTCAAATTATTGCAAATGGCGATAAATTTATGAATTGTCCGGTTCATTCTTCTGTTTCGGGCAAAGTTAAAAAAATCCAAAACTGTCTTGTAACAGGCAATCAGGAAGTTCCATGTATCATCATCGAAGCAGATGAAGAAAACCGCACACAATTTCTTGAACCGCTTGATCCTTTTACCTGTGACCAGTCTCAGGCCCTTGCACGTATAAAAGAAGCAGGAATTGTAGGTATGGGGGGTGCATCTTTCCCGGCACACGTTAAACTTAATCCACCAAAGGATAAACCAATTGATTATGTTCTGATTAATGCCGCTGAATGTGAACCTTATCTTACCTGTGACGAACGCACACTTCAAGAAAGTCCGGAAAAGGTGATTGACGGGCTTGCAATTGTAATGCACCTTGTAAATGCAAAAGGAATAATTGCCCTGGAAGACAATAAAGCTTATATTCTTCCAATTCTAGAAAAAGCAATTCAGGATAAAAATTATGCAGACAAAATGTCAGTCTGTCTTGTTCAGACAAAATATCCACAGGGTTCAGAAAAGTTCATAGTTTCAGCCTGTCTCAACAGAGAGATTCCATCAGCTAAACTTCCAGCCGATGCAGGAACTGTAATTTGTAACGTAGGAACAGTTTGTTCAATATCAGACGCCTTCCGTCTTGGAAAACCGGTTATTGACCGCTCACTTACAATTTCAGGACTTGGAGTTGAAAAAGCTTGCAACATCCGCGTTCCAGTCGGCACTCTGGTTTCTGACCTTATCGGCGATGTTTTTACTATAAAAGAAGATGAAATTGTAAAAATAATTTCCGGTGGCCCTATGATGGGATTTGCCATGGGAAGTGCTTCTTTCCCAGTTGCCAAAGGAACAAGTGGCGTTACTTTCCTTACAGCAAAAGAGACTTACCTTGATGAAGAAGACCAGTGTATCTCCTGCGGTTCTTGTGTTGCAAAATGTGCAATGAGACTTAATCCAGTTCTTATTGTCCGTGAACTTAAAGCCGGTAATATCGACAAAGCAAAACGATTCGGTCTTATGGATTGTATTGAATGTGGCTGCTGCGCCTTTGTTTGTCCAGCTCACATCAGCATAGTTCAAAGGGTAAGATTGGGAAAAGCCCTTGTAAGACAGAAGATGGCAGAAGAACGAGCAAAACAGGAAGCTGCAAAAGCAAAAGAAGCAGCAAAAGAAGTTGTAAAAGGGGAGGCAAAATAATGGACACAAATACAATACATCTTTCTTCAAGTCCTCATTTTTCTTTTAAAATGAAAACTCAATACATCATGGCTGCAGTCCTGATTGCCTTACTTCCAGAAGCTATTGCCGGAGTAGTATTTTTCGGCTGGCGAGCCCTGCTTACAATTTTAGTTTCTGTTGCATCCTGTGTATTATTTGAATACTTATTCCAAAAAGCAACAAAACAAAAAGTTGTCATTTCAAATCTATCCGCAGCAGTTACAGGCCTCCTTCTGGCCCTTGTCTGTCCACCAACTATTCCCTGGTGGATGATTGTTATAGGTTCTGCCTGTGCAATTATAATTGCAAAAGGTCTTTTTGGCGGAATCGGTTCAAACGTTTTCAACCCGGCACTTACAGGACGAGCTGTACTTTTTATCAGCTTTCCATCAGTTATGGGTGCAAGATGGCTTGAACCTCACACTGTAGATGCAATTTCTTCTGCAACAGTTTTAAGTAGTTTAAAATCAGGAGCAGTTGATTCCATAGATTACCTCCAGTATTTTCTCGGCAATAGGGCAGGTTGTATAGGAGAAACTTCAATTCTTCTGATTCTGATTTCCTTTA